>NZ_JBHXTG010000001.1:0-51720 GCF_042677465.1 Kitasatospora sp. NPDC127111 | reverse complement strand
GCGCGACGGCCCGCTTTCGGCCAATCCCTGCGCCCCCGGGGCCCGTCTTCGAACTCCCGCCGTCCGCCCGGCAGGCGGGAGTTCGAAGACGGGCTAGAACCCGAGGGCCGCGAGCAGCGCCCGGCCGGCCGCCGCGTCGCGCTCCGGGGCGTCCGCGCTCCCGGCCCGGCCGGCCGACCGCGCGGTGTCCGGGCGCAGGGCGAGCACCTCGGTGAGCACCCGCTCGTCCACCCTCGCCCGCAGGTGACCGGCCGGGTCCCGGCGGAACGCGGTGGCGGCGGCGGCGAGCACCCCGCCCACCGTCGCACCGCCGCTGGACCGGCCCGCCAGCAGCCGCGCGGCGCCCTCGTCGGCGTCGCCCGGGGCCGGCCCGATCACCTCGTCCAGCCGGAGCCCGCCGAACTGCGGATAGCCCTCGGTCAGCAGCGCCGCGGCCACCGCGGCCGGCTCCCCCGCCCCCGGGCCGGGCGCGGGCCCGCCGCCGGCGACCAGGCGGCAGAACGCGACGCGCAGCGCCGGCGGCGGGTGCGGGCCCTCGCCACCGTCGTCCGGCAGCCCGGCCAGCCGGTCCTCCAGGACGTCCGCGAAGGCGGCCCCGCAGGCCAGCGCCCCGCAGGCGTCGGCGAACACCTCCCCCGCCCAGCGGGCCCAGTGCGCGGCCCGGTCGCCCGGCAGGCCGGCGCCGGCGATCCGGGCGGCGAGTTCGCCGGTGAGCCCGAAGTCGTCCTCCAAGTGGTGTCCGGCCTCGTGCGCGACGGTCAGCACGGCGGGCAGGTGCCCCTGGTACCACCAGGGCACGTCGATCACCGGGAACGGCAGCCGGGCCACCAGGTCCCGCCCGGCCCGGGTGTGGACGCCGCCGCGCGGCAGCAGTTCGCGGTACTGCTCGCCGCGACGGTGGGCGAGCGGCGCGACCGCCCGGCCGAAGCCCGTCAACGGCGGCTCGCGGGGCGGCATCCGGCCGGCCGCCGCGTCCAGGGCGGGCCGGTACACGGCCCAGGCCAGCTCGTCCGCCGCCTCCAACCAGCGCCGATGGGCACGGGTCTGACGTAGCGTCAATTTGTTGCGGAAGAAGTCCCAGACGTGGAAGAGGTCCTGGACGAGCACCAGCACCCCGTCCGCACCCGTCCCGCCCGCGCCCTCCTCGATCGCCGCCTCCGCGCGGGCGACGGCCGGGGCGAGCATGGCCAGGACCGCGTCCACCTGGCTGCCGTGCCCGGGCAGCGAGGCGCCGGGCCGGGTGAGCAGCCGCCAGTGCTCGGCGTCGGCGCGCAGCCCGGCCAGCGCCCGCCGGCGCTCCGCCCGCCGGCGCTCGGCCGGCTCCGGCGCCATGCTCAGCCCGCGGCGGGCAGCGGCCCGGGCTCCGCCGGGCCGACGGCCTCCAGGACGGCGCGCGGGTCCTCCGCGGCCTCCTCCAGCAGCAGCGGCGGGACGGACGCCCCGGCCAGCCCCCGCCCGGGCTGCACCGGCCCGTACTCGGCCTCGACCCCCCGCAGCCAGCGCTCGCGCAGTCGCACCACCCGGTAGAACGGCGTCACCGGCCCGGAGACCCACCGCAGGCCGAGGTTGCGGGACGCGGCCAGCGCCACCCCGCCCGCGAGATCGGCCAGCCCCGGCGCCCCGGCCCCGGCGGCGGCCGTGATCGAGAGCTCGGCCGCGGCCTCACCCCCGGCGGCCACCAGCACGGTGCCGGACTCGGCCCGGGCGGCCTCCGTCACCGCCAGCAGTTCGCGCTCCCAACGCCCGAGCGCGTACTGGCGGACCAGCTCCCCGGCCAGCCGGCGCGTGTCGGCCAGGCCCCGGGTGGTGATCCCCCGGTAGACGACCAGCACCCCGGAGCCCGCCCCGAACCGGACCAGCGCCCCGGCCTCGGCCGCCGCGACCGAGGAGAAGGCCGGGTCGGTGGCGCCCGCGGCCTTGAAGCGCAGCTCCACCCCGCCGGCCGCGTCGTAGGTGTAGTCGCCCCGGCGGCCGGGCCGGCCCGGTTCCACGGCGACGCCGCGGTCGGCCAGGGTCCCGGCGCTGCGCACCGCGTCGCCCTGGGCGAGCAGCACGTCGCCGAGCCCGACCGGCTCGGTCAGCGGCCAGGTCGCCCACCAGTCGCGCCAGACGTCGGCCACTGCTGCCCGGTAGGCCCGGTAGACCTCAACCATCGACACCCGCCCGTGAGTCGGACCGCCAGAGGGCCTCCACCGTAGCAGCGGCCGCGCGCCGACTGACCGTCATCATCCTTGCGGCGCCGGAGCGTTACAGCGGCGTGACCGCCTTCAGCACCAGCAGCAGCGCCACCGCCGCGTTGAGCGCGCAGAGCGCCGACGCCGCCGTGCCGATCGCCGCCACCATCGCGGCCAGACCCGCCGGGGTGTGCGCCGGCGGCCAGTTCCGCTCGGCCGGGACGGGCCCGAGCAGCGCGGCCACCCGCCGCGGCACCGGGCCCGGTGCGGCGGCCGGCGCGGCGAAGGCGGCGAACCCGGGCGCCGGGGCCCGGTGCGAGACCAGCGCCGCCCGGGCCACCGCGCGGGCCGTGATCCGCCGGTCGCCGACCGCCCGGGCCGACTCCTCGTCCGCCCAGCGCTCCGCGCTGTACGCCACGGCGTGCTGCAGCGGCCGCAGGAACGGGTTGACGCAGCCGGCGAGTTGGGTGACCAGCAGGTAGCGGTGGTGCCGGTGGGCCAGGTGCGCGCGCTCGTGGGCGAGCAGCGCCTCGCGTTCGTCGGCGGCCAGCCCGGCCAGCATGCCGGTGGAGACGACGACCCGCCCGGGGGTGCCGGGCAGCGCGTAGGCGTACGCGGTGTCGTCGGGCAGCACCGCCACGTCGGCGTCGGGCCGGCGGGGGTCCAGCAGGTCGCGGCCGAGCGCCCGCCGGGCCCGGGCCCGGACCCGCAGGTGCCGCAGCACCGTGCGCAGCCCGGCCACCGCCACCGCCGCCAGCAGGCAGATCGCCGCCGTCCCGACCGTCTCGTGGCAGGGCAGCGCCGCCCGCACCTCCGGGTCGGACCAGCTGTCGGGCAGCGGGTTGCCCGGGATCTGGGCGGTGCCCACCACGCCGGTCAGCCCCAGGCAGACGGCGCTGCACAGCGCCATCACCGCGCTGATCACGGTCAGCAGCCGGGCCGTTCCGCGCGGGTGCAGGTGCTGCTCGGCGAGGCGGGCGATCGGTACCGCGGTCAGCGGCAGGACGAGCGGGAGGAAGACGAAGACGCCCACGGTGCGGTTCTCGGGTTCAGTTCTGGCGGTCGGGCGTCGAGGGTTCGGCGGCGCTGTCCAGCAGCGCCCGCAGCAGCTCCTCGTCGTGCGGGAGCAGGGCGGTGACGAAGCTGGCCAGCACCGCGTCCCGGTCCGGCTCGCCGTCGAGCATCCGGCGCATCCGCAGGGCCGCCAGTCCGGCGGCGTCGGAGTCGGCCTGCCACAGGTAGGCGCGGCCGGAACGCGTCCTGGAGACGGCGTTCTTGGCGTGCAGACGGGAGAGGATGGTCATCACGGTGGTGTACGCGAGGTCGCCGTCCAGCCGCTCCTGCACCCAGCCGGCCGTGGCCGGGCCGGGCGCGCGCTGGAGCACCGCGAGCACCTGCGCCTCCAGTTCGCCCTGGCCGCGCCGCCGGGCGCGCGGGTCCCCGGCCGTCGGGGAGTTGGTGTCCTCTGCCATGACCGCCATCCTAACGAGCAGGTAAAGAACCGGTGCACGGCCCGGCCGTTCGCGCCCGCGCGGCCGGGGATCCGTGCTCAGGCCGACGGCTCGCGCGCGTTGTGCCGCCGGTCCAGCTCCGCGATCGCTGGGTGGTGCAGGTCGAACGCCGGGGACTCGGAGCGGATCCGCGGCAAGGTGACGAAGTTGTGCCGGGGCGGCGGACAGGAGGTGGCCCACTCCAGCGACCGCCCGTAGCCCCACGGGTCGTCGGCCGTCACCCTCTCCCCGTACCTGGCGGTGCGCCAGACGTTGTAGAGGAACGGCAGCGTGGAGATCCCCAGCAGGAACGAGCCGATGCTGGAGACGGTGTTGAGCGTGGTGAACCCGTCCGAGGCCAGGTAGTCGGCGTACCGGCGGGGCATGCCCTCGGCCCCCAGCCAGTGCTGCACCAGGAAGGTCGCGTGGAAGCCGACGAAGAGCGTCCAGAAGTGGATCCGCCCGAGCCGCTCGTCGAGCATCCGTCCGGTGAACTTGGGCCACCAGAAGTGGAATCCGGCGAACATCGCGAACACCACCGTCCCGAACACCACGTAGTGGAAGTGGGCGACCACGAAGTACGAGTCGGAGACGTGGAAGTCGACCGGCGGCGCGGCCAGCAGCACCCCGGTCAGCCCGCCGAGCAGGAAGGTGACCAGGAAGCCGATCGTCCAGAGCATCGGCGTCTCGAAGCTCAGCGAGCCCCGCCACATGGTGCCGATCCAGTTGAAGAACTTCACGCCGGTCGGCACCGCGATCAGCATCGTCATGATCGAGAAGAACGGCAGCAGCGCCTGCCCGGTGACGAACATGTGGTGCGCCCAGACCGTGATCGACAGGCCGGTGATGGCGATCGTGGCCGCGATCAGGCCGGAGTAGCCGAAGACCGGCTTGCGGCTGAAGACCGGGATGATCTCGGTGACGATGCCGAAGAACGGCAGCGCGATGATGTACACCTCGGGGTGGCCGAAGAACCAGAACAGGTGCTGCCAGAGCATCGCGCCGCCGTTCGCCGCGTCGAAGACGTGCGAGCCGAACCGGCGGTCCGACTCCAGGCAGAGCAGCGCGGCCGCCAGCACCGGGAAGGCGAACAGCACCAGCACCGCGGTGAGCAGGATGTTCCAGACGAAGATCGGCATCCGGAACAGCGTCATCCCGGGCGCGCGGAAGCAGATGATCGTGGTGATGAAGTTGACCGAGCCCAGGATGGTGCCGAAGCCGGAGAAGGCCAGGCCCATGATCCACAGGTCGGCGCCGAGGCCCGGGCTGTACTCGGCGCTGTTCAGCGGCGCGTAGGCGAACCAGCCGAAGTCGGCCGCGCCGTCCGGGGTGAGGAAGCCGTACACCGCGATCAGCGAGCCGAACAGGTAGAGCCAGTACGCGAGCGCGTTGAGCCGGGGGAAGGCCACGTCGGGCGCCCCGATCTGCAGCGGCATGATCCAGTTGGCGAACCCGGCGAACAGCGGCGTCGCGAACATCAGCAGCATGATCGTGCCGTGCATGGTGAAGAGCTGGTTGAAGGTCTCGTTGGAGAGCAGCTGCATCCCGGGTCGGGCCAGCTCGATCCGCAGCAGCATCGCCATCAGGCCGCCGGCCAGGAAGAACAGGAACGCGGTGGTGATGTAGAGGGTGCCGATCCGCTTGTGGTCGGTGGTGGTCAGCCAGCCCACCAGGGCCCGGCCGCGCCGTCGGCGGGCGGCCGCCCGCCGACGGTCCAGCCGGGGCGTGCGCGACGGGTGCGGGGCCTGCTCCACGACGTCCTTCGGCAGAAGAGTCACGCAGCGCGCCTTCCGTGCTCGGGCCGGGCGGCGGGCGGCCCGCCGAGGCGGACGGACCGGGCCCGGACAGTGGTCGCCCCACCACTACCAGGCACCGGCCGCACGGCCCGGCGGCGCGCGGGGCCCGTCACCCGAACAGGCGCGGCCGGATTGCCCGCCCCCCGGCACCGGTGGACGGTCGAAGTCCACACGCCTTTCCCGTACGTCCGTTCGGCCCGCGGCGCCTTCGCCCCCGGGCCCGGCTACGGCTCAGGAGGAGTCATGAGCACCGCGTCTCCCAGCCCCGACCAACCGCCGCCCTGGCGTTCCGGCACCGGGGCACCACCACCGCCGGCCTCCCACAACCGGTTCAGCGACTGGGCCCCCGGGTTCGTGGTCTTCGCCGGCGTCCTCATGCTGATCAACGGCTGCATCGAGGCCTTCCGCGGCATCATGGCGATCGCCGACGACGACGTCTTCGTCTCCACGCCCCGCTACGTCTTCCGCTTCGACCTCACCGGCTGGGGCTGGATCCACCTGATCATCGGCGCGGTGGTGGCCCTGGTCGGTGTCTTCCTCCTGCTGGGCAAGAACTGGGCCCGCTGGGCGGGTGTCGTCATCGTCGCGGTCAGCATCCTGGAGAACTTCCTGGCGCTGCCGTACTACCCGTTCTGGTCGATCATCGTGATCGCGATGGACGTCTTCATCATCTGGGCGCTCTGCGTCTACCACCCGCAACCGGCCTGGTGACGGTCCGGCCCGGACCGTCACGCCCCGCCGCTCGCGCCCGTCCCCCGCGTCCGGGGGGCGGGCACGACCCGTCGTCCGCCGTCGGGCCGCCCGCGGCAGCGTCCCCGCCCGCCGCAGCGTCCCCGCCCTCGGCCGCGGGCCCGGCCGCCGTCCTCAGCTGCGGGCCCGCTGGGTGACCGCGATGCAGACCAGCACCGCCACCGCCGTGACCGGAGCCGCCGCCGGCAGCTCCTCGCCCAGCAGCAGCACCGACCAGAGCAGCGTCAGCAGCGGCTGTGCCAGCTGGAGCTGACTGGCCCGCGGCACCCCGATCGCCGCCATCCCCCGGTACCAGACCACGAACCCGCCGAACTGCGAGACCACCGCCGTGTACGCCAGCCCGGCCAGCGCCTTCGCGCCGAGGTGCACCGGCTCGGCGGGCAGCGCGAGCAGCACGGTCAGCCCGGTCACCGGCAGCGCCGCCACCGCCGCCCAGCCGATCACCTGCCAGCCCGGGAGCTCCCTGGAGAGCCGCCCGCCCTCCGCGTACCCGGCCGCGCACACCAGCAGCGCGGCGAACAGGTAGAGGTCCGCGCCGGTCGGCCGCCCGTGGCTCTGCAGCAGGGTGAACGCGAGCACCGCCGCCGCGCCGGCCAGCGCCGCGCCCCAGAAGGTCCGGGACGGGCGGCGGCCGGTGCGCAGCGCCGAGAACGCGGCCGTGGCGAGCGGCAGCACGCCGATGACGACGGCCGAGTGCGCCGTCGAGGAGGTCCGCAGCGCGAGCGTGGTCAGCAACGGGAAGCCGAGCACGCAGCCGGCCGCGACCACCAGCAGCCCGGGCCAGTACCGCCGCGCGGGGAGCGGGACGCGGGCCGCGGCCAGGCAGCCGGCGGCCAGCAGCCCGGCCAGTACGCCGCGCAGCCCGGTCGCCGCCCAGGGGCCGAAGCCGGTCAGGGCCCAGGCGGTGGCGGGGAAGCTGAACGAGAAGGAGAGGACGCCGAGCGCGGCCAGGGTGGTGCCGGACCGGCCGGCGCCGGAGGCGGCGGGGGTACCGGGTACGGGGCTGGTCGTCTGCGCCGCTATCGTCGCGGGCCGGATAGCGCTATCTTGTGCCGTCATGAACGAGCGTAGCAGCGTGGCCGAACTCGCCGAAAGCCTGCGCCGGGAAGTGGAGCGCTATCCGGAAGGACGGAAGCTGCCGTCCAGCCGGGCGCTGATGGAGCGCCACCAGGTCAGCCCGGTGACGGTCTCCCGGGCCATCGCGGTGCTCGTGGCGGAGGGGCTGGTGGTCTCCCGGCCCGGCGCCGGCGTGTTCCGGGCGGCGGCCTTCGCGGGCGGCTCCCCCGCGGTCGCCCCGCCCGCGCCCCGCCCGGGCGACCTCTCCTGGCAGGAGATCGCCCTGAGCGCCGACTCCGGCCCGCGTGACCTGCTGGCCGCCCCGGTCTTCGCCACCCTCCGGGTGCCGCCGCCCGACGTCATCGACCTCAACAGCGGCTACCCGCACGCCTCGCTGCTGCCCGAGCGCCTGCTGGCCGCCGCCCTCGCCCGGGCCGGCCGCCGCCCCGGCGCCTGGGACCGGCCGCCCACCGACGGCCTCACCGAGCTCCGCGGCTGGTTCGCCCGCGACATCGGCGGGCCCAGCGGGCCGATCGGCGCCGGGGACGTCCTCATCACCTCCGGCGGGCAGAGCGGGCTCACCGTGGCGATGCGCTCGCTCGCCGCGCCCGGCACGCCCGTCCTGGTGGAGTCGCCGACGTACCCGGGCATCCTGGCGGTCGTCCGGGCGGCGGGGCTGCGGCCCGTCCCCGTCCCGGTCGACGCCGACGGCGTCCGCACCGATCTGCTGGCCGCGGCCTTCGATGCCACCCGGGCCCGGGTCTTCGTCTGCCAGCCGCTGTTCCAGAACCCGACCGGCGCGGTGCTCTCGCCGTCCCGGCGCGCGGAGGTGCTGCGGATCGCCCGGACGGCCGGCGCCTTCGTCGTCGAGGACGACTTCGCCCGGCTGCTCGTCCACGCGGACGCCCCCGTGCTGCCGCGCCCGCTCGCCGCCGAGGACCAGGACGGGGTCGTGGTGCACCTGCGCTCGCTCACCAAGGCCGCCTCGCCCAACCTGCGGATCGGCGCCCTCACCGCGCGCGGCCCGGCCCTCGCCCGCCTGCGCGCCACCCAGGTGGTGGACAGCTTCTTCGTGCCCCGGCCGCTCCAGGAGGCCACGCTGGAGCTCGTCGCCGACCCCGGGTGGGCCCGCCACCTGCGCACCCTCGGCGCCGAACTGCGCACCCGCCGCACCACCGCCGTCGCCGCCCTGCGGCGCGAACTCCCCGGGCTGCTCGGCACCCACCGCCCCGGCGGCTACCACCTGTGGCTCCGCCTCCCGGACGGCCTCGACGACGGCGCCCTCACCGCGGCCGCCCTGCGCGCCGGCGTCCAGGTCACCCCCGGCGGCCCGTACCACGCCGCCGAGCCCCCGGCCCCCCACCTGCGCCTCAGCTACGCCGCCGCCGAGAACCCCACCCAGCTGGCCGAGGGCGTCCACCGGCTCCGCCGGGCGTACGAGGAGGTCGCGGGTTGACGCCCGCGGTGGCGCCGGCTCAGCGCCGGTAGCCCGCCATCCGCTCCAGGCGGGCGATCCGCTCGGCCATCGGCGGGTGCGTGGAGAACAGCTTCGCCCCGGCCTCGCCGGGCCGGAACGGGCTGGCGATCATCATGTGACTGGCCGTCTGGAGCTGCGGCTCGGGCGGCAGCGGCAGCTGCCGGGTGCCGACCTCCAGCTTCCGCAGGGCGCTCGCCAGGGCCAGCGGGTCGCCGGTGATCCGGGCGCCGTCGGCGTCGGCCTGGTACTCGCGGGAGCGGCTGACGGCCAGTTGGATCAGCGAGGCGGCGATCGGCCCGAGGATCATGATCGCGAGCAGCCCGAACAGCCCCGGCCCCTCGTCGTCGTCGCTCCGCCCGAACGGGATCAGCCAGGCGAAGTTCACCAGGAACATCACCACCGAGGCGAGCGCCCCGGCGACCGAGGAGATCAGGATGTCCCGGTTGTAGACGTGGCTCAGCTCGTGGCCGATCACGCCCCGCAGCTCGCGCTCGTCCAGCAGTTGCAGGATGCCGTCGGTGCAGCAGACGGCCGCGTTGCGCGGGTTGCGGCCGGTGGCGAAGGCGTTCGGCGCCGGGGTGGGCGAGATGTAGAGGCGGGGCATCGGCTGCCGGGCGGAGGTGGAGAGCTCGCGCACGATCCGGTACAGCCGCGGCGCCTCGATCTCGCTGACCGGCCGGGCCCGCATCGCGCGCAGGGCGAGCTTGTCGCTGTTCCAGTAGGCGTAGGCGTTGGTCGCGAGCGCGACCAGCAGGGCGATCACGAAGCCGGTGCGGCCGAAGAAGCTGCCGATCACCAGGATCAGCGCCGAGAGGCCGCCGAGCAGTGCTGCGGTCCTCAGTCCGTTGTGCCGGCGGTGCACGGCAGGCCCTCCAATGGTGCGGCGGGGAAGCCCTCTCTGCCTCGTCCCTCTGCCCGCTCAACGGGCGGGGCCGTCGGCCTTGTTCCCTTGTGACCACCGTGACACCGGCACCGCGCCGGCGCCGCCCGACCGCCGCCGTCCCGGGGAGGCCGGGCCCGGCGGCCCCCGGGGAGGGCCGCACCGCCGGGCTCAGAACAGGGTGCCGGCCACCACCTGGAGGACCAGCTGCGGGGCCACCGAGAGCACCACGGCCGCGGCGGCGGTGAGCCCCAGGGTCGCCGTGAGCGAGGCGGGCAGCCGGTGCTCGGCGCCCGCGGTGGCCGCCGGCTCCGCCCCGGCCGGAGCGAACAGCCGCGCCGTCCAGAGCAGGTAGTAGTACAGCGCGATGACCACATTGACCGCCATCACGACCGCCAGCCAGCCCAGCCCGGAGTCGACCGCGGCCTGGAAGACCACCACCTTGCCGAACAGGCCGACCACGCCCGGCGGCAGCCCGGCCAGGCAGAGCAGGAAGAAGGCGAGCGCCAGGGCCGTCCAGCGGCGCCGGGCGAACAGGCCGCGGAAGTCGTCCACGCTGGTCCCGGCCTTCCGGCCGACCGCGGCGACCACCCCGAAGGCGCCCAGGTTCACCACGCCGTAGATCAGCGCGTACGCGGCGGTGGCGCCCAGCGGATCGGTGCCCGTCGGCGCGTAGCCGGCGGCGGCGAGCGGCACCAGCAGGTACCCGGCCTGACCGACCGACGACCAGGCGAGCAGCCGCACCGCGCTGTACCGGGTGTCGAAGCGCTGCCGCAGCGCACCGACGTTGCCGGCCGTCATGGTGACGGCGGCCAGCACCGCGAGCACCAGGCCCCAGGTGTGCGCGTACGGGCGGAAGGCGATCGTGGTGGCCAGCGCCAGACCGGACAGGCCGGCCGCCTTCCCGACCACCGAGAGGTAGCCGGCCACCGGCAGCGGGGCGCCGGTGTAGGTGTCGGGCACCCAGAAGTGGAACGGCACGGCCGCGACCTTGAAGGCGAAGCCGACCAGGGTGAGCACCGCGCCGGCCTCGGCCAGCGGCTTCAGCTGGGCCGGCGCGTGCTCCAGGCCCTCGGCGACCGCGCCCAGGTGCAGGCTGCCGCTCGCGGCGTAGACGAAGCCCACGCCGAGCAGCATCACCGCGGTCGCGGTGACCGAGGAGAGGAAGAACTTCAGCGCGGCCTCGGCGCCCCGGCCGTCCCGGCGCAGCGCGACCAGCGCGAAGGCCGGCAGCGAGGCCACCTCCAGCGCGATCACCAGGGTGGCGAGGTCGCGGGAGGCGGGCAGCAGGGCGGCGCCGGTGGCGCTGGAGAGCAGCAGGAACCAGTACTCGCCGGCGGGCAGCCCCGCGGCGGAGCCGCTGTTCGACGCCGCGCCGTCGACGGTGTGCATCGAGAGCAGCGCGGCGATCAGCGCGCCGCCGAGCGCGATCAGCTGGAAGACCAGGGCGAAGTGGTCGGCGACGTAGGAGCAGCCCGCGTTGTCGGTGACGCCTGTTACGTTCTGCGCACAGAAGGTGGCTCGGGGTGAGCCTCCGGTGAGCGGGAGGAGCGAGATGAGCGCGAGGGCGAGTCCGGCCGCGGTCAGGGCGCCGAGCACCTTCTTGTGGCGCGCGGGCAGGAAGAGGTCGAGGACCAGCACCGCGAGGGCGGCCAGTGCGGCGATCAGCGGGGGCGCGATCGCCGCCCAGTCCACGGACTGGATCAGGCTGCCCGGGTTGGCGACGGCGAGGGAGGTCACAGTGGGCTGCCCCGTGGTGTGAGGTCCGAGCGTGGTGCCGAGCATGATCAGCCACCCCCGAGGAGGTGCTGGACGGCGGGGTCGGAGAGACCGAGCAGGAGGGCGGGCCACAGGCCCGCGAGCAGGGTGAGGGCGGCCAGCGGCGTCCAGCTGACCGCCTCGTACGGGCGCAGGTCGGCGAGCTCGGCCACCGGGGCGTGCTGCTTCGGGTCGCCCATGCAGACGCGCTTGACCACGACCAGCAGGTACGCGGCGGTGAGGAGGGTGCCGAGACCGGCCAGGACCATGTAGGTGACGAACGCGGGCCGCGAGAGGCCGTCGGCCGGGTCGAACGCGCCGAACATCGCGAGCAGCTCGCCCCAGAAGCCGGCCAGCCCGGGCAGCCCGAGGCTGGCGACGGCGGCGAAGGCGAGCAGGGCGCCGATCCGCGGTGCCCGCCCGTAGAGGGCGGCGCCGGTGGAGCCGGCCAGGGTGTCGAGGTCGGCCGTGCCGTAGCGGTCCTTGAGCGCGCCCACCACGAAGAAGAGCAGACCGGTGATCAGACCGTGGGCGATGTTGGCGAACAGCGCGCCGTTGACGCCCACCGCGGTGAGGGAGGCGATGCCCAGCAGGACGAAGCCCATGTGACCGACGGAGGAGTACGCGATCAGGCGCTTGAGGTCGCCCTTGGATCCGGGGCGGGACAGCGCCAGGCAGGCCAGCGAGCCGTAGACGATGCCGACGGCGGCGAACGCGCCCAGGTAGGGGGCGAGCGTCGCGGTGCCGTCGGGGACGACCGGGAGGAGGACGCGGACCAGACCGTACGTGCCCATCTTCAGCAGCACGCCGGCGAGCAGGACGGAGCCGACCGTCGGGGCCGCCGTGTGCGCGTCCGGGAGCCAGCTGTGCAGCGGCCAGGCGGGGGCCTTGACCGCGAGCCCGACCATGATCGCCAGCGCGGCGATCACCTGGGTGGTGTGGCTCAGGCCGTCGCCGTGCGCGGCGGCCAGGGCCTGCATGTCGAAGGTGCCCGCCTTGCTGCCGACCAGCAGGAAGCCGAGCAGCATCACGGCCGAGCCGAGCAGCGTGTACAGGATGAACCGGTTGGCGGCCGGCACCTTCGCGCCGCTCCCCCAGCGGGCGATCAGGAAGTACATCGGGATCAGCACGACCTCGAAGGCCAGGAAGAACAGCACCAGGTCCAGCACCGCGAAGGTGGCGAGCATGCCCACCTCCAGGAGGAGGAACAGGCCCACGAAGGCCTTCGCCGTCGGCACGCCGTCCCCCGACGGCAGCCGCTTCTCCGAGTACAGCGCGCAGAGGAAGGTGAGCAGCGAGGTCAGCACGATCAGCGGGAGCGAGATGCCGTCCACGCCGAGGTGGAAGCGCACGCCGATGGCGGGGATCCAGGACACGTCGGTGGTGGCCTGCATCCGGCCGGGCTCGTCGTGGTCGAAGCCGGCCGCCAGGACGACGGTCAGCGCGAGCACGGCGCCGGTGACGACGGTGTTCAGCCGCAGCGCGCGCCGGTCGGCGGCGGCCGCGTCGGGGCCGAACACCGGCGCCAGGGTGAGCGCGGCACCGGCCAGCGGCAGCATCAGGAGGGCGATGAGGACCGCGTTCATCGGGGGCTCCTACGGGCGGTGCGGGCTGCGGTGGACATCGGGGGGACCAGCTGGGCGGGGTGCGGCATCCGGCTACACCGCCACCAGGACGGCCAGCAGGACGACGCCGGCGAGCAGTGCGCTGAGGTAGGTCTGCACGTTGCCGGTCTGCGCGAGCCGGACGGCCCGGCCGAGCAGGTTGGCGCCGACCCCGCTGCCGCGCACGTACGTCTCCACGACCTCGCGGTCGAGGAAGCGGACCAGCTGCGCGGCGGCGGCCACCGGGCGGACGAACAGCGCGCTGTACAGCCGGTCGACGCCGAAGCCGTGCCGGGCCGGGCCGAACAGCGGCCCGAGCAGGGTGCGCCCGGGGTCGGCGACGATCACTTCGGCGGCCGGGGCTCCGGCCTGCTCGGGGACCCTGCCCGGCGCCGCGGGGGCGGGGCGGCCGGCGCCGAGCCGCGCGGTGGCGGAGCGCCAGGCCCCGTAGGCGAGCAGCGCGCCGACCACGGCGAGAGCGGTGCCCGTCACGGCGGTGACGCCCGAGGGGCGCAGCGAGCCGCCGTCCAGCAGCGCGGGCAGCCAGTCCGAGCGCACGCCGACGACGCCGAAGCCCATGGTCGGGATCGCCAGCACCCAGAGCGGCCAGCGCATCGCGGGCGGTTCGGCGGTGGCCGGGTCGGCCTCGTCGACCTCGGGCGAGTACGGCGCGTCGGCCTCGTGGTCCAGCGGTTCCGGGCCGGCGGCGGCACCGACCGCCGGACCGGCCACCCCGGCCGCCGGGCTGTGGAACGCCACCAGGAACAGCCGGGCCGCGTACGCCGCCGTGAGCAGCGCGGTGAGCGCGGCCGAGATCAGCACGATCCACCCGGCGGCCTGCGGGACGGCCGAGGCCGGGCCGACGCCGTTGGTCAGCGCCTCGCCGTTGGCGGCGTGCTCGGCGGCGGTCAGCACCGCCTCCTTGCTGAAGAAGCCGGAGAACGGCGGCAGCCCGATCAGGGCGACGAGGCCGATGCCCATCGTCCAGTAGGCGTCCGGGACGCGCCTGCGCAGCCCGGGCATCCGGGACATCGCGGAGATCGAGTTGGTGTGCGCGGCGTGGATCACCACGCCGGCCGCGAGGAACAGCAGCGCCTTGAACGCGCCGTGGCTGACCAGGTGGAAGACGGACGCCTCGCGGTCGCCGCTGGCCAGTGCGCCGGCCATGTAGCCGAGCTGGCCGACGGTCGAGTACGCGAGCACCCGCTTGAGGTCGTCCTGGGCGAGCGCGCAGAGCGCCGATCCGATCATCGTCACGGCGGCCATCACCGCCAGCACCACGAGCGCCGCACCCGACAGCAGGAAGACCGGCAGCAGCCGGGCGACGAGGTAGATGCCGGCCGCGACCATGGTGGCGGCGTGGATCAGCGCGGACACCGGTGTGGGGCCGGCCATCGCGTCCGGGAGCCAGGTGTGCAGCGGGAACTGCGCGCTCTTGCCGGCCACGCCGGCGAGCAGCAGCAGCGCGACCAGCGTCGGGTGGCCGATCCGCCCGTCGGTGGCGGCGGCCAGCACGTCCGGGATCCGGAAGCTGCCGGCGTCGGCGCCGAGCAGGAAGAGGCCGAACAGGAACGGCACGTCGCCGAGCTTGGTGACCAGGAAGGCCTTCAGCGAGGCCGAGCGGGCGTCGGCGGTCTCCCAGTGGTGGCCGATCAGGAAGTACGAGCAGATGCCCATGACCTCCCAGCCGACCAGCAGCACGATCAGGTCGCCCGAGTAGACGACCAGGAACATCGCCGCCGTGAACAGCGAGACCAGCGCCGCGTACGAGGGGTAGCGCGGGTCGTCCTTGAGGTAGGCGGTCGAGTACACCTGCACGCAGGTGGCGACCACGCCGACCAGGACGGAGATCAGCGAGCTGTAGCCGTCCAGGAAGAAGCCCAGCGCGATCTCGGGGCCGCCGGTCGGGGTGAGCCGGGTGGCGGTGTCCAGGACCTGGCCGGTGCCGAGCTGGAGGGCGACGACCAGGGCGAGCACCGCCGAGACGGCGACCGGCACGACCGCCAGCGGCCGGGCCGGGCCGGGCGCCTTCCGGCCGGTGGCCAGGGTGGCGGCCGCGCCGAGCGCGGGCAGCGCGGGGACGAGGACGGGGAGGGCGAGGTTCATGCGGCGGCCTGGCCCTTCAGCGCCTCGGCTCCGGCCGGCGTCTCCTCGGCGGCGGACTCGGCCGGGTCCCCGAGCGCGGTGACCTTGTCGACGTCCGCGGTGCCCCGGGCCCGGAACAGCAGCAGGACGATGGCGAGCCCGAGACCGATCTCGGCGGCGGCGATGGTGATGGTGAACAGGGTGAGCGCCTGGCCGGCGTGCAGGGAGTCCCGCAGCCAGGCGTCGAAGGCGACGAGGTTGAGGTTGACGGCGTTGAGCATCAGCTCGACGGACATCAGCACCAGGATGACGTTGCGCCGGGCGAGCACGCCGTAGACGCCGACGCTGAACAGCAGCGCGGCGAGCACGGCGGGGTAGGCGAGGTGCATCAGCTCTCCTGCTCGGAAGTCGTCGCGGAGGCCCCGGCGTCGGGGGCGGGCTTCGGCACGGTCGCGGCGACCGTCCCGTTGGAGCCCACCGGCCGGCCGGCCCGGATCCGCCCGGCCCGGGGCGCCGGCACCCGCCGTCCCGTCCCGCGCGACAGCACGATCGCGCCGACCAGCGCGGCCAGCAGCAGCACCGAGAGCGCCTCGAAGGGCAGCACCCAGGTGCGGAACAGGCTGGCGCCGGTCACCGCCGCCGAGCCGCCGCCCGCACCGAGGTCGATCCAGGACGTCCGGAAGGCGTCCACGACCAGGGTGACCAGGGTGCCGGCCGAGGCCAGCGCGACCACCAGGGCGACCCAGCGGTTCTTCGAGTCGGCATCCGGCGAGCGCCCGATCGGCGCCTTGGTGAGCATCAGCCCGAAGAGCACCAGCACGACCACCGAGCCGAGGTAGATCAGCACCTGCACCCAGGCGATGAACTCGGCGGTGAGCAGCAGGAACTCCACCGCCAGCCCGCCGAGCGCGGCGACCAGCCAGAGCGCGGCGTGCACCAGCTGCCGGGTGGTGACGGCGACGACCGCCGAGCCGAGCACGGCGATGCCGACCAGCAGGAAGACGATCTCGGCCCCGGTCGGGGAGAGGAACGAGCGCGCGGCCGGGTCCAGCGACCCGGTCGCGGCGAGCAGGGTGGCACTCACTCCGCGTCACCCTCCTCCTCGGCCGCCTTCGCCGCGGCCGCCGCCAGCTTGTCCGCCGCCTTGCGGGCGGTGGCGATCTCCTTCGGTTCCTCGGCCGCCGGGTCCAGGGCCGGCGGCGCCGGGACGGTCCACATCCACTCGCGGAGCTTCTCCCGCTCGTGGGTCAGCTCCAGGATGTCGGTCTCCGCGTACTCGAACTCCGGCGACCAGAACAGCGCGTCGAACGGGCACACCTCGATGCAGATCCCGCAGTACATGCAGAGCGAGAAGTCGATGGCGAACCGGTCCAGCACGTTGCGGGTGCGGGCGCGCGCGTTCGGGTCGGCGGCCGGCAGCGTCTCCTTGTGGGAGTCGATGTAGATGCACCAGTCCGGGCACTCGCGGGCGCAGAGCATGCAGACCGTGCAGTTCTCCTCCAGCAGCGCGATCACGCCGCGCGAACGCGGCGGCAGCGCGGGCTGGACCTCGGGGTACTGCGCGGTGATGCTCTTCTTCGTCATCGTCCGCAGGGTCACGGCCAGGCCCTTGGCCAGGCCGGAGCCGGGAAAACTCATGAGATCGCCACCTTGATGACACCGGTGAGGGCGAGCTGGACGAGGGCGAGCGGGATCAGCACGGTCCACGCGAACTTCATCAGCTGGTCCTCGCGCAGCCGCGGGTAGGTCACCCGCAGCCAGATCACCACGAAGGCCAGCGCGAGGGTCTTCAGGACCGTCCACAGCCAGCCGAGCTCGTCCGGCATCGGGCCGTGCCAGCCGCCCAGGAAGAGCACCGCGGTCAGCCCGGACACCACCAGGATGCCCGCGTACTCGGAGAGCAGGAAGAGCGCGAAGCGCAGGCCGGTGTACTCGGTGTACGCGCCGAAGATGATCTCCGAGTCGGCCACCGGCATGTCGAACGGCGGACGCTGCAGCTCGGCCAGGCCGGCCGTGAAGAAGACGAACGCGCCGATGACCTGCCACGGGATCCAGTACCACTCCCAGGCGTCCACGATCCCGGGCAGCGAGAGCGTCCCGGCGGCCATCGCCACCGAGGCGGCGGCGAGCACCATCGGCAGCTCGTACGACATCAGCTGCGCGGCCGTGCGCAGACCGCCGAGCAGCGAGAACTTGTTCGCCGAGGCCCAGCCGGCCATCAGCTTGCCGATCACGCCGACGCCCATCACGGCGAGCACGAAGAAGAGGCCGGCGTCCACGGCCTGGCCGACGAAGCCGTCCGGGCCGACCGGGATCGCCAGCAGCACGAACAGATAGGGCAGCAGCGAGACGGCGGGCGCCAGCTGGAAGACCCGCCGGTCCGCGCCGGCCGGGACGATGTCCTCCTTCTGCGCGAACTTCACGCCGTCGGCGACCAGCTGCGCCCAGCCGTGGAAGCCGCCGGCGTACATCGGGCCGAGCCGGCCCTGCATGTGCGCCATCACCTTGTGCTCGGTCTGGCCGATGACCAGGGGGAAGGTGAGGAAGACGACGAGCGTGGCGACGCAGCGCAGCAACGTGTCGAGCAGGTTCACGCGCTGTCTCCGTCCTGGCCGGCCGCCTCGGCCGACGTCTCGTCCTTCTCCTCCACGGGCCGCTCCGGCTCGGGCTCCGGCTCTTGCTGCGCGGACCCGGTCGGCTCCGGCGCCGCCTGCTTCGGCTCGGGCTGCTTGAGTTCCGGCTGCTCCGACTCCGGCCCGCCGTGCGCGGGCACGGGCGTGTGCCACGGCGCGTCGGCCGACTGCGTCCGGGCCGGGGCCTGCCGCTCGGGCTTCACCGCGGGCGTCGCGGCCTCACCGGCGGTCCCGGCGACCTGGCTCGCGGAGCCCTCACCGGCCGTCCTGGTCCGCCGCGGCCGGTCCGCCCGCACCGGCGGGGCCGTGGTCCCGGCGGCACCCTCGACGCTCCCGGCCGCCTCCGCGGCACCGGCCGCCTCGGCCGCCTGGCTGACCGACCCCTCGCCGACCGTCCTGGTCCGCCGCGGCCGGTCGGCCCGCACCGCGGGCCCGCCTTCGGCCCCGGCACCGGCGGCACCGGCAGCCCCGGCACCCGCCGCCCGGGGCGTACGCGCCGCCCCCGCCGCCCGGGCACCGCGCGCGGGCCGCTCGGCGACCGGCGGCAGGGTGCCCTTGAGCGGCCCCCACTCGTTCGGGTCGGGCACACCGGCCGGCTGCATCTTGCGCCGCGCCGGCCCGTCGCCGTGGTCGGACTCGCCCGGCTCCTTCGCGCCCGGCCAGGCCTTGGCGACCCGGGCGGCGAGCACGAACTCCTTGCGCAGCGGGTGCCCCTCGAAGCCCTCCGGCAGCAGCAGGGTGGCCAGGTAGGGGTGCCCGGGGAAGTCGATGCCGAACATCTCGTGCGTCTCGCGCTCGTGCCAGGCGGCACCGGCGTACACCGGCACGGCGCTCGGCAGCGCGGCCCCGTCCCGCGGCACCCGGGTGCGCAGCGCCAGGTGGCGCACGCCCGGGGCGTCGGCGGAGGCCAGGTGGGCGACCACCGAGAAGCCCTCGGCCAACTCGTCGACGGCGCTCAGCCAGTCGAAGAAGGCGAGGCCCAGCGCGTCCCGGGCCGCGGTGAGCGCCTCGGTCCAGTGCGCGGCGGGCACGTCGACGGTGATCAGCCCGTACGCCTCCGCACCGGTGGCCCACTCGCCGACCGCCGCCGCGTACTGCTCGGCGGTGCGCCCCTCGCTCTGCCCGGTCACGAGGCACCTCCCCCGGCGTTCGGCCCCGGCACCAGCGGACGGCGCAGCGCCGTGGCCGGCGCGGTGTACCGGCCCGGCAGCGACTCCGCGGCGATCTTCTCCTGGAGCTTGAGGATGCCCTGGAGCAGCGCCTCGGGCCGCGGCGGGCAGCCGGGCACGTAGACGTCGACCGGGATGATCTGGTCCACGCCCTTGGTGACCGAGTAGGAGTCCCAGTACGGGCCGCCCGAGTTGGAGCAGGCGCCGAACGAGATGACGTACTTCGGTTCGGGCATCTGCTCGTAGAGGCGCTTCACGGCGGGCGCCATCTTGTCGGTCACGGTCCCCGAGACGATCATCAGATCGGCCTGGCGGGGGCCGGGCGCGAACGGAATGACACCCATTCGGATGAAGTCGTGCTTGGCCATCGACGCGGCGATGAACTCGATCGCGCAGCAGGCCAGGCCGAAGTTGAAGCACCAGAGGCTGTAGCGGCGGCCCCAGTTGAGGACCACCTTGACCGGGTCCGGCGCGAGCCGGGCCAGCGGGCCGATGCCGCGCCGTTCGACGGCGGCACCGGGACGCGCCGGGTCCGGCAGGCCCAGCGGGACCGGGCCGCCGGCGGCACCGTGCGCGTGCGCGTGGTTGTGCGTCACGTCCATTCCAGAACGCCCTTCCTCCAGGCGTAGAGCAGCCCGACCGCGAGGAAGCCGATGAAGACGAACATCTCGATCAGCGTCCCGGCGCCGTATCCGGCGGAGGCGAAGACGGTCGCCCACGGGAACAGGTAGATCGCGTCGACCGCGAAGATCACGTACAGAAAGGCGTAGACGTAGTAGCGGATCTGGGTGTGCGCCCAGTCCTCCCCCACCGGGTCCACGCCGCACTCGTAGGCGAGGAGCTTCTCCGGCGAGTACACCACCGGCCGCAGCAGCCGGTTGGCGGTGAACGCCACGGCGACGAAGAGCACGCCGACGACGGCGAGCAGGCCCATCGCGGCATACGCGTCGAAGTAGCCGCTGCCGACCGCCGGGTCGGCAGCGACGGCAGCTGCCGGCTGCCCCTCCATGCCACTCGCCTCCACATCGGCCGTGGAACCGCCCCTCGAAGCAGTTCTACGACGTTTCTTTACACGGTCATAACCATCGCCAATGCGTGAGTCTAAGTGCACTGGCCACGAGCCCAGCACGGTGCCCGATCCGCAAGACGCCCCCGGGCGGCCCGTGGACACCGGCGCACCGCCCGTGCGCGTCCCGGGGGTGGGGATAACCCCCGCCCGGGAGGACGTAACAACCCCATGGCCCCGGCGGCCGCTTTGCGGGGAAGCTTGGATCACCAGCTCGACCGAACAGGAACGGTAGATCCAGATGAGACCTCTGCACCGCCGCGCCGTGGACGCCTTCGAGGAGCAGGAAGCCCGCTCGGAAGGCGTCCCGCCGTACGGCGCGCGGATGTGGCGGCAGGCCGGGCAGCTGATGCTCAACCTGCCGCTGGGCATCGCGGGGTTCGTCTTCGCCATCGTGATGCTCTCGGTCGGCCTCGCCCTCGCCATCACCGTGATCGGCCTGCCGCTGCTGGCCGCCGGGCTGTCCGGCTGCCGGGGCATGGGCGCCTTCGCCCGCGCCCGGGCCCGGTCGGTGTACGGCTCCGAGCTGCACGAGCCGGAGCCGGTGCACCGAACCCGCCCCGGGATCACCGGCTTCACGACGGCCCACCTCACCGACGCGCTGAGCTGGCGCTCGGCCCTGTACAACGTGCTGCGGCTGCCCTGGGGCATCCTCAGCTTCAGCGTGACGCTGATCTGCGTGATCGTCGGCTGGCCGGTGCTGCCCTGGGTGATCCGTTTCGGGTCCGCGGTCGACCGGATGCTGCTGGAGGCGCTGCTCGCCCCGGGCGCGCTCTCCGAGCGGGTCCGGGAGCTGGAGGACGACCGCGGCACGGTGGTCGACACCGCCGCCGCCGACCTGCGCCGGATCGAGCGGGACCTGCACGACGGCGCCCAGGCCCGCCTGGTGGCGCTGGCGATGGACCTCGGCCTGGCCAAGGAGCGGCTGCGGGAGACCGAGTCGGCCGAGGACGTGCGGGCCGCCGCCAGGATGGTCGACAACGCGCACGGCGAGGTGAAGCTCGCCCTGCAGGAGCTGCGCGACCTGGCCCGCGGCATCCACCCGGCGGTGCTCACCGACCGCGGCCTGGACGCGGCGCTCTCCGCGGTGGCCGCCCGCTGCACGGTGCCGGGCGGGGTCAAGGTGCACGTCGAGCTGAGGGCCGCGGACGGCACGGTTGAGCGGCCGGACTCGGCGGTCGAGGGCATCGCCTACTTCACCGTGAGCGAGCTGCTGACCAACGTCTCCAAGCACTCCGGTGCCCGTTCCGCGACGGTCGACGTCTGGCGGGCCGGTGACCAGCTGATGGTGCTGGTCCAGGACGACGGCAAGGGCGGCGCGGCCCCCTACCCGGGCAGCGGCCTGGGCGGGCTGGCCGAGCGGATCCGGGCGGTCGACGGCGTCTTCCTGGTGGAGAGCCCGCACGGCGGCCCGACCACCGTCACCATCGAGCTCCCCTGGCGCACCCGCGCCGCCCGCCGCTGATCCCCGCCCCCGGGCACGGCGGAACGACGGAACAGCGGAACAGCGAACGGCGGAACAGGGCCGGGACCTCGTCGAGGCAGTGGACGAGGTCCCGGCCCGTACCCGACGGCGGCCGCCCGCCAACCCTTGCGCGGTGTGCGGCCGGCCGCCGCCGGGGGCCCGGGCGGCTGTCGGGAAGCCGGGGCGGCTACGGCGTCTGGAGGGTGCCGAGGGTGACCTCGGCGGTCTGGTCCCGGCCGTCGCGGGTGTAGCCGACCGTGGTCTTGGCCCCCGGGGTGAGCGAGGCCAGCGCGGTGGTGAGCGAGTTCAGCGAGTCGACCGGGGTGTCGCCGACCTTGGTGATCACGTCGCCGACCTGGATCCCGGCCGAGTCGGCCGGGCCGCCCGCGGCGACCGCGACGACGACCGCGCCGGCCGGGCGGAAGTTCTGGTCGAAGTACGTCCGGGCGGTGATGCCGAGCGCGGCCCGGCCGGAGTTGGTGACCTTGCCGTCCTTGATCAGCTGGTTCGCGATGTTGGTGACGGTGGACGCCGGGATGGCGAAGCCGATGCCGGGCGCGGCCGCGCCGTTGGTCTCCGGCTCGGTGGCGGCGAGCGTGTTGATGCCGATCACCTGGCTGTCCAGGTTGACCAGCGCGCCACCGCTGTTGCCGGGGTTGATCGCGGCCGAGGTCTGCACCATGTTGCCGATGACGGCGCCCGGCGAGCCCGGGCTGTTCGGCTCGGAGACGGTCCGGCCGGTGGCCGAGACGATGCCCTCGGTGACGCTGCTGGAGAGCCCGAGCGGGCTGCCCATCGCGAGCGTGATCTGCCCCAGCTGGACCTTGCCCGAGTCCCCGAAGGTGGCCGGCTTGAGGCCGCCCGGCGGGCTGCTCAGCTTGATCACCGCGAGGTCGGAGTCCGGGTAGCTGGCGACCAGCGCGGCGTCCAGCGGCTTGGTGCTGTTGGCCAGGGTGACGGTGAAGGTGGTGGCGGTGCCGACCACGTGGGCGTTGGTGACGATGTCGCCCTTGTCGTCGTAGACGATCCCGGAGCCGAGGCCGGTGGCGGTGGTGATCTGCACCACCGAGGGCAGCACGTCGGCGATCACCTTCTGGTAGTCGGCCTGGAGCTGGTTGGCACCGGCCGGCGCGGCGGCGCCGGAGGCCGCACCCGCGGCACCCGCGCCGGCCGAGGTGGCCGAGGAGGAGGACGAACCGCTGCTGCACCCGGCCACCGCGAGCGCGGTCAGCGCGGCCACCGCGCCGGGCACGACCAGGCGCCCACCGAACGCCTTCGGCCCGGTGGGCCGCGGCCCGGCCGGGATCGGGCGGGTGGGCCCCTTCTTGCGGTTCACCTTGGCTGGCTCCGATTCCTTCACCGGGCAGAGATATTTGTCAGCATTTCACCGTTATGCCCGTATCTCCGCCCCGACGCGCCCGATCGTGGCAAACCGGGACCTTAGGATTCGGCCCATGACTTGGTTGCTCACCGGTGGTGCCGGCTACATCGGCCGGCACGTGGTGCACCAGCTCGTCGCGGCCGGCGAGCGGGTGGCGGTGCTGGACGACCTCAGCACCGGCGACCGCACCCGGCTGCCGTCCGGCGTCGCGCTGATCGAGGGCTCCACCCTGGACCGGGCCGCGCTGGACGCCGCGCTGCGCGCCCACGACGTCCGCGGCGTGCTGCACTTCGCCGCGAAGAAGCAGGTCGGCGAGTCGGTCGAGCGCCCGTTCCACTACTACCGGGAGAACCTCACCGGGCTCCAGAACGTGCTGGAGGCCGCCACCGGGGCCGGGGTGAAGCGCTTCCTCTTCTCGTCCTCCGCCGCCGTCTACGGCATGCCCGACGTCGAACTGGTCACCGAGTCCGCCCCCTGCGCGCCGATGAACCCGTACGGCGAGACCAAGCTGGCCGGCGAGTGGCTGGTCGCGGCGGCGGGCCGGGCGTACGGGCTCTCCACCGTCTCGCTGCGCTACTTCAACGTGGCCGGCGCCGCCTCGCCCGAACTCGCCGACGACGGCGTGTTCAACCTCGTCCCGATGGTCTTCGAGCGGCTCACCGCCGGGCGGCCCCCGCGCGTCTTCGGCGCCGACTACCCCACCCCGGACGGCACCTGCGTCCGCGACTTCATCCACGTCGCCGACATCGCCTCGGCCCACGTGGCGGCCGCCCGGCGACTGGCCGACGACCCGGAGGGCGAGACCTCCCTGGTCCTCAACATCGGCCGCGGCGAGGGCGTCAGCGTCCGCGAGATGCTCGACGTGATCGGCGAGATCACCGGTTACGACACCACCGGCGAGATCGCCCCGCGCCGCCCCGGCGACCCGGCCCGGGTGGTCGCCTCCGCCGAACTGATCCGGCGCGAGCTGGGCTGGACCGCCCGGTACGGGATCGAGGAGATGGTGGCCTCGGCCTGGGAGGGCTGGTGCGCCCGCCACCCGGAGGCCCGCCGGCGGTAGGGCCGCCCGCGGGTACGCCCGTCCGCGGCCGGGCCGCGGACCACCCCGGGCGGGGCGGCCCGCGGAGGACCGGCGGACGACCTGCGGACGACCTGCGGACGACCTGCGGACGACCGCTCAGTGCGAGGGCACCGCCGTGCCGTAGAAGGCGTCCAGCGCGTAGACGCAGCGGTCCTTGCTGCCGACGAAGACCTTCCCGCCGACCGCCACCGGCGAGCCGGTCAGCTCACCCTTGGTGCCGAGCTCCCAGCGCAGCTGACCGCTCGCCAGGTCCAGCGTGTGCAGCGAGTGGTCCCGGCTGCCCAGGTGGACCAGGCCGTCGGCGATCGCCGGGGCGCCGACGATCTCGCCCCGCGCGGTGTACCGCCAGCGCTCCCGGCCGGTGGCCGCCTCGAACGCGTACAGCACCTCGCCGCTGCCGACCAGCGCCATGCCGTCCCCGACCACCACCGGCTCGGCACCCTGCCGGGCGCCCGTGACGCCGCGCCAACGGTCCCGGCCGGTGGCCGCGTCCAGCGCGTACACCGTGCCGAGGTAGTCGGCGACGTACACCGCGTCCGCGTCCAGGGCGGGCGGGGTGAACAGCACCACCGGGGCGTCGAACCGCCAGCGCTCGGCACCGCTCGCCGCGTCCAGGGCGAACACCCGGGTGCCGGCCGTCACGTACAGCACCCCGGCCCGCTCCACCGGGCGGGAGGGCACGTCCTCGCCGACCGGGAAGGACCAGCGCAGGCCCGCGCCGCGCGGGTCCACGCAGCGCAGCCGCCCGCCGCCGTAGTAGTACGCGGCGCCGCCCACCAGGGCCGGACCGGACTGCGGGTTCTCGTAGTCCTGCTGGGCGTCGTCGGCGCGCCACAGCTCGGCCCCGCCGGCCGCCGAGCGCAGTTGCACCCCGCCGCCGCGGACGCCGCAGCAGAGCACGCCGTCGGCGGCGTCCAGCGAGTAGACCCAGCCGTCCAGCGACTGCCGCCAGCGCTCGGTGCCGTCGGCGACGTCCACCGTGTAGAGGTGCGGGCCGTCGGCGGCGTGCACCCGGCCGGCGTCGACCGCGAGCGCCCAGGCGACGTCCCGGGTCTTGTAGCGGCGCTGGCCGGAGGCGATGTCGAGGGCGTGCACCTCGAAGCTGGAGACGAACAGGGTGCCGTCGGCGATCACCGGGGTGCCCCAGACGTCGTTGGACATCCGGAACCGCCACGGGCGCCAGCGGGCCGCCCGAACCGGCGGCGGAGTGGCCCGGCGGACCCAGTCGGTCTCGGCGGGCGCGGTGCCCGGACCGGACTGCTCGGCACGCGGCCCCGGGCCTATCCGCACCGCGGCGCCGGGCAACTGCACCTCGGCGGCGCCCTCCCCGGCGACCGGGGCGCGGTGCCGGCTGGGGGCGGCGAGCTTCTCGGTGGCGGCCTCGGTGTCCGGCCCCGGGAGCGCCGGCGCGGCGTGCACCGGCCCGGTACCGGGCTGGGCGTGCCGGCCGGCCGGGTGGTGGGTGCGCGGATCCTCCCGGACGGGGCGCTGCGGGGGCACCGGCGGCTGCTGCCGGTGCTGCGGCCCGGCCTGCGGGGGGACGGGCTGCGGGGGGACGGGCTGCGGGGCCACCGGCTGCGGCGGCACCGGGGTGGGCGGCACCGGGGTGGGCGGCACCGGCGCGGCCTGGCGGCGGCCGCGCTTGCGCTCGATCAGCTCCAGCGCGTTGGGCGGCAGCCAGTCCCCCGCCTCGCCGGAGGCGTCGTCCCGGGAGAAGAGGTGCGGGGCCAGCTCGACCTGGATCTGGGCCGGCGAGGGCCGGTGCTCGGGCGCCGGCCGCATGCAGGCGCGCACCAGGTCCACCAGCTCGGCCGGCAGGCCGGAGAGGTCGGGCTGCTCGCGGAGCAGCTGGAACACCGTCTCGACCGGGTTGGCGCCCCGGTAGGGCGGGTGGCCGGTGGCGCAGAAGACCAGCAGCGAGCCGAGCGAGAACACGTCGCTGGCGCCGGTGACGCCCCGGCTGTCCCGGGCCTGCTCCGGCGACATGTACGCCGGGGTGCCGACCGCGACGTTGGTCATGGTGAGCCGGGTGCTGGAGACGCCGGCGGCGATGCCGAAGTCGATCACCCGCGGGCCGTCCTCGACCACCAGCACGTTGGAGGGCTTGAGGTCGCGGTGGACCAGCCCGGCGGCGTGGATCGACTGCAGCGCCTCGGCGATGCCGGCCACCAGCCAGCGCACCGCCCCCACCGGGAGCGGCCCGCACTCGGTGACCAGGTCCTCCAGGGACGGCGCCGGCACGTACGCGGTGGCCAGCCAGGGCACCCGGGCGTCGGCGTCGGCGTCGACCACGGCCGCGGTGTAGAAGCCGCCGACCGTCTTGGCGGCCGCGATCTCGCGCGCGAAGCGGACCCGGAAGAGCTCGTCCTCGGCCAGCTCCCCCCGGACGGTCTTGATGGCCACCCGCCGGCCGGCGGGCGACCGTGCCAGGTAGACCAGGCCCATCCCGCCCGCGCCGAGTCGCCCCAGCACCTCGAAGGGCCCGATCCGCCTCGGATCGTGCGCCGTCAGCTGGTCCACTCCGCTGCCACCTCCCCGTTTCCGCACCCGCCGCGTGGTGCCGGACCCGATTCTCCAATGCCGCCGGGCCCATCTCCAACCTCCCCCGCCCGGAGCGGGGGCGGTGCCCGGTCAGCGGCTCCGGAACGGCCGGATTCTGACGTCCGCTCCGGCACCGGCCCCGCACGGCCCGCCCCGCCCCCTCCGGCCCGACCGTCACGCTCTGTCACCCGACCACCCCTCAGCGGAGGGGCCGTCACGCTGTGGGGTCAAAAGCACACGGGGGGGCTTCAAGAGGGGTGCCGGAGTGCGGTGAATATCCGTCCGAAGTGGTGGAGATCCCGATAGCAACCCCCGTGCGGAGTAATTGTCACATCACCGAATCGCGCCAAGATCGGGCCACGGTAAGCTGACGGCATGACAGGACAAGTTCGCACCGTCGACGGTCGCGTCGCCGGGCGACGCGGACAGGAGACGCGGCAGAAGCTGCTCGACTGCCTCCGCGAGATGCTCAGCACGTCGCCCTATCGGGACGTCAAGGTCATCGACGTCGCCCGTATGGCGGGTACCTCCCCCGCGACCTTCTACCAGTACTTCCCGGATGTCGAGGGCGCCGTCCTCGAAATCGCCGAGGAAATGGCCAAGGACTCCGACACCCTCAAAGAGCTGGTGGCCGGAAAGTCCTGGGCAGGGAAGTCCGGCACGGCCACTTCGGAAGAACTGGTCGACGGATTCCTCGCCTTCTGGCGCAAGAACGACGCCATTCTCCGAGTGGTCACGCTCGGTGCCGCCGAAGGGGACAAGCGGTTCTTCAAGATCCGCATGACGGTCCTCAACGCGGTCGCCAAGCCGCTCACGGATGCCGTCAAGGAACTCCAGGCGAAGGGACAGGCCGACAAGTCGCTCGACCCGGCCGCCGTCGCCGGCTCTCTGGTCTCGCTGCTCGCATCGGCGGCGGAGCACCAGAAGGCCTTCACCTCCTGGGGCGTCAAGGTCAAGGACCTCAAGCCCAACCTCGCTCCCCTGGTGTACCTGGGTGTCACCGGCAAGAAGCCGCCCAAGTAGACCGTCCCACCAACCCACCCATCCGCTCCGCGCGCAGCCCCGGCCTCCTGTCCGGGGAACGACGGACGGCGGCCGTGTCCTCGGGGGAGGTCCGCCGGCGGTCCGCAGCGCGCCAGACATGCCGGTGGGCGGGCACCCACTGCGGGGTGCCCGCCCACCGGCATGAGCGTTCTAGAGGCCGTCCACGGGGCGCTCCCCGGGGCTTCCGGCCCTCGGGGACAGCGGAATCACGGGCAGCGGACGACCTGGCCGGCGTAGGCGAGACCGCCGCCGAAGCCGAACAGCAGCACCGGGTCACCGGGCGACAGCTCGCCGCGCTCGACCAGCTTGGAGAAGGCCAGCGGGATGGACGCGGCCGAGGTGTTGCCGGACTCCACCACGTCCCGGGCGATCACCGCGTCGGGGGCGCCCAGCTTGCCGGCGATCGCGTCGATGATCCGCAGGTTAGCCTGGTGCGGCACGAATCCCTTGAGCTCCGAGGGGTCGATTCCGGCCTTCTCGCAGGTCTGCCGGGCCAGCGGGGCGATCCGGGTGGTGGCCCAGCGGAACACCGACTGCCCCTGCTGGCTGATCACCGGGTCCCAGCCCGTGATGACCACGGCGTCGCCCCTCTCCGGCTCCGAGCCCCAGACCACCGGCCCGATGCCCGGCTCGGCGCCCTCCTCCTGGGCCTCCACCACCGCGGCGCCGGCGCCGTCGCCGAAGATCACGCAGGTGCTCCGGTCGGTCCAGTCGAGGGTGTCCGACATCCGCTCGGCGCCGATCACCAGGGCGGTGCGGGCCGCGCCGGCCCGGATCGCGTGGTCCGCGGTGGCCAGCGCGTACGAGAAGCCCGAGCAGACCGTGTTGATGTCGTAGGCGGCCGGCGAGCTGACGCCGAGGCGGGCGGCGACGGCGGCGGCGGTGTTGGGGCTGCGCTCGATCGCCGTGCAGGTGGCGACCACGACCAGGTCGACGTCGGCGGCGGTGCGGCCGCTCTTGGCCAGTGCCTTCTGGGCCGCCTCGGTGGCGAGGTCGACCAGCGTCTCGCTCTCGGCGATGTGACGGGTCCGGATCCCCACCCGGCTGCGGATCCACTCGTCGTCGGTGTCGACCAGCGCCGCCAGGTCGTCGTTGGTGAGGACCTTGGGGGGCTGGTAATGGCCGAGTGCCACAATGCGCGAACCGCTCATACAGCCACTCAACCGGGTTACCCGCTGGTCAGCGGGGCGCGACCGGCTACAGGATCCACCCCCGGAAGCTGTAGGAGACCGACAAGGGCCGTTGCGGCGCCTGGGCCGTGACCTGCGGCTCAGGCCGCCAATGAGGCCGCGTCGCCCATCACGATCACCGGGTGGGCGGCCGGGTCCAGGGTGCGGATCAGCTGGGCCATCTTGTCCTCGGGTATCGAGACGCAGCCGTGGGTGGGGCCGTCGTGGTCGACGTGGATCCAGATGCCGCCGCCCTTCTTGGAGCCCATGGGGCGGCGCGAGTCCAGCGGCGAGTTCCCGGGGACGCGGTTGTAGTTGATCGCGACCACGTAGTCGAAGGAGCCCTCCAGCTGGTCGCCGAAGAAGCCCGTCCCGGAGACCACGAAGCTCGGGTCCTTGTCGTACGGGAGCTTGCTGCCCGGGTCGGCCTTGCGGCCGCCCGCGTCGGTGAGGCTGAAGACGCCGATCGGGCTGCGCAGGTCGCCCTCGTTGTGGTCGGTCGTCCAGCCGTTGTTGCCGTTGTGGCCCTGCCAGGTCTCGCCGGCCAGCCAGCGGCCCTCGGGGGTGCGGGTCCAGAGGGTGACGGTGTTCTTGTTGGCGTTCTTGTCCTGCCCGGAGGCGAGCACCACCTGGGTGGTCTCGGCGGGTATCCGGGCGGTGAAGGCGGCACCGAGGCCCGGTATCGCGGCCACCGAGCCGTCCGGCCGGGTCTGGCTGCGGTCGGCGGCGGGCGCCTCGGTCTGCCGGGTGTCGGCGGCCTGGGCGGCGCCGGCGGCGGCCGCCGGGGCGGCGCCGGCCGGGGCGGGCTGGTCCGGCGTGGAGACGCCCTCGGGGCCGGGGCCGTCGGCGGTGGTCAGGCCGGGCTTGGCGGAGTCCTGGCCGACGGTGTACCAGCCGGCGGCGGCCGCGAGCAGCAGCGCGGTGCCGGCGGTCACGGCCTTGCCGGTGCGCTTCTTCTGCTTGGCCTTGCGGCGGTGGCCGCGGGCGGCCGCCCGGCCGCCGACCGCGGCGGGCACGGTGGGCGCCAGGGTCGTGACGACCGGCTCGGCACCGGCCTGCGGCTGCGGCTCGGGCTCGAACACGGGCTCGGGTCCGGCGGAGTAGGGCTGGAAGGGCTGGTCGTACGCGTCGTAGCCGCCGGCGTGGTCCTGGAACCCGTCCTGGAACCCGCCCTCGAACGGCTCCTGATACGGGTTCCGCCGGCCGTCCCGGGCCTCGTGGTCCCCGTGGTTGCCGTGGTCCCCGCGGCCACCGCCGTAGCCCTCGAAGCCCTCGTAGCCCTCGTAGCCCTGGTAGCTCTCGTACCCCGGGTAGCCGCCCTGCTGGACCTGCCGGACCGGCTGCTCCTGGTACCCGTAGTACGACCGGTCCGCATCGGCGGCGTACGTCCCGGCCGTGTCGTACTCCGGGTACGACGCCTGCTCGTAGACCCCGGGGGACTGCTGCGGCACGTCGTACCCCGGCTGGTACGCCGGCTCGTGCATCGGCTCGTACGGCGGGTACGTGGTGGCGCGATGGGAACCGGACATGTGGCCGATCCTGCCAAACCAACGGCCCGTTGGGAAACCCGGGGCCTGTGCGGGGCCGGTGAAGACTCTCCCGGACGCGCCGCCGCCCGGGCCGGAGTGCGGCCCGGGCGGCGGAGAAAGACGCTGGTCAGAGGCGCATCGCCTGCGGAGTCTCGCGGCGCGTCAGATCCGGGCCGTCGTACTCGCGGATGACCTCGTAGCGGGTGTTGCGCTCCACCGGGCGGAAGCCGGCGTCCCGGATCAGGCCCAGCAGGTCGTCCCGGCCGAGCTTGTTCGGGGTGCCGAAGTTGTCCGCGTCGTGGGTGATCTTGTACTCGACCACCGAGCCGTCCATGTCGTCCGCGCCGTGGCTGAGCGCCAGCTGCGCGGTGGTGACGCCGTGCATCACCCAGAAGACCTTGACGTGCGGGACGTTGTCGAAGAGCAGCCGGGAGACCGCGAAGGTCTTCAGCGCCTCGGCGCCGGTGGCCATCTCGGTGCGGGCCATCAGCCGGTTGCGCACGACGCCGTCCTTGGAGTCGTGGAAGTCGTGCTGGTAGCGCAGCGGGATGAAGACCTGGAAGCCGCCGGTCTCGTCCTGCAGCTCGCGCAGCCGCAGCACGTGGTCCACCCGGTGGCGGGGCTCCTCGATGTGGCCGTACAGCATGGTGGACGGCGTCTTGAGGCCCTTGCTGTGGGCGAGGCGGTGGATCCGCGACCAGTCCTCCCAGTGGGTGTCGTGGTCGACGATGTGCTGGCGGACCTCCCAGTCGAAGATCTCCGCGCCGCCGCCGGTCAGCGACTCCAGGCCGGCGTCGATCAGCTCGTCCAGGATCTCGTCGGCCGACAGGCCGCTGATCTTCTCGAACCAGTGGATCTCGGTGGCGGTGAAGGCCTTCAGCGAGACGTTCGGCAGAGCGGCCTTCAGCTCCCGCAGCGAGCGCGGGTAGTAGCGCCACGGCAGGGTCGGGTGCAGGCCGTTCACGATGTGCAGCTCGGTGAGGGACTCCACCTCCATCGCCTTGGCCAGCCGGACGGCCTCCTCGATGCGCATCGTGTACGCGTCCTTCTCGCCCGGCTTGCGCTGGAACGAGCAGTACGCGCAGGACGCGTTGCACACGTTGGTCATGTTGAGGTGGCGGTTGACGTTGAAGTGGACGACGTCGCCGTTCTTCTGCGTCCGCACGTGGTGGGCCAGGCCGCCCAGCCAGGCCAGGTCGTCGCTCTCGTAGAGCGCGATCCCGTCCTCGCGGGTCAGCCGCTCACCCGCGTAGACCTTCGCCTCCAGCTCGCGCTTGAGCCCTGCGTCCATGCGGTGCCCCGCCTCCTCCGACTTCGAATCGTTGCCGGAACGAGCGTACGCCCCTGTACCGCCCGGCCTGGGCGCGCCCCGCTCTCAGCCGGCGAGCAGCTCGGCCAGCAGCGCCGGCTCGATGTTGCCGCCGCTGACCACGGCCGCCACCGCCTGGCCGCCGAGCTCGGCCGCCCGGTGGAAGTACGCGGCCGGGGCGACCGCCCCGGAGGGCTCCGCGACCAGCCGGCCGCGACGGGCCAGCAGGGCCACGGTGGCGCGGATCTCGTCCTCGGTGACGGTGACGATGTCGTCCACGTAGGCGGTGAGGTGGGCGAACGGCAGCTCGCCGACCGAGGGGGTGCGCAGCCCGTCCGCGATGGTCCGGTAGGTGTCGGCGACCGGCCAGGCGAGCCGCTCGCCGGCCCGCAGGCTGGCCTGGGCGTCGGCGGCCAGCTCGGGCTCGACGCCGACCACCCGGACGCCCGGACGGGTGAGCTTGAGCGCGGCCGCCGTCCCGGAGATCAGGCCGCCGCCGCTGACCGGCACCAGCACGGTGTCGAGGCCGGCCGGGGCGTCCTCGGCGATCTCCAGGCCGACCGTGCCCTGGCCCGCGATGATGAACGGGTCGTCGTACGGCGGCACCCAGACGTAGCCGTGCTCCTCCGCCAGCTCCGCGGGCAGGGTGTCGCGCTCCTCCGGGGCGACCAGCAGCACCTCGGCGCCGAACGCGCGGGTGGCGTCGACCTTGACCGCCGGCGAGGTGTCCGGCATCACGATCACGGCCTTGACGCCGAGCAGCCCGGCCGCGTACGCCACCGCCTGCGCGTGGTTGCCGCTGGACTGGGCGACCACGCCGCGGGCGCGCTCGGCGTCGGTGAGCGCGGCGAGCCGGTTGTAGGCGCCGCGGGTCTTGAAGGCCCCGGTCGGCTGGAGGTTCTCCGGCTTGAGCCAGAGCCGCCGCTCGCCGTCGGCCGCCCAGGGGGCGGGGACCAGCGGGGTCCGTACCGCCACCCCCGCGATCCGCTGCCGGGCCGCGCGCAGCTCCTCCAGACCGACCAGTGCCATCCTGCTGCTCCCCTTTACTCGCCTTCGGCCAGCGGGAGTTCGCTCACGCGGTTCTCCCACTTCGTGGAGAGTACGACGGTGGTGCGGGTCCGGGCCACGCCTTTCGTCCCGGAGATCCGCTTGACCACCGACTCCAGGCCGGCCACGTCGGCCACCCGGACCTTGAGCATGTACGAGTCGTCACCGGCGATGAACCAGCAGTCCTCGACCTCGTTGAGGTCCTTCAGCCGGAACGCGACGTCCTCGTGGTCGGCCGCGTCGGTGAGCTGAAGGCCGATCAGGGCCGTGACGCCGAAGCCGAGCGAGGCCGGGTTCACCGTCGCGCGGTAGCCGGTGATGACGCCGGCCTGCTCCAGACGGTTGATCCGGTCCGTGACGCTCGGGCCGGAGAGGCCCACCAGTCGGCCCAGCTCGGCGTAGGACGCACGGCCGTTCTCCCGGAGCGCCTGGATGAGCTGTCTGTCCACCGTGTCCATATACCGTCCGCGTCCTTCCGAACCTCACCAGACCCACAGATCATTATCCGGATTCAAAGGCGCCATGCGCGGAACAACCCGGATATCGCAGAGAACATACTCTCCCCCCTCCGCCCGCCCCACTCCCCCTCACTTCGGTCGGCCGTCGTGGCGCGCCGCCGCGCCCAACTCACCCTCCCAGCGCCGGTAGAGCGTGTGCGGTACGCCGACCGCGTCCAGGACCCTCCCGGCCACGAAATCCACCAGTTCGCGGACGGTGGAGCCGCCGGCGTAGAAACCGGGAGAGGCGGGCAGCACCACGGCGCCCTGCGCGTCCAGCTCCACCAGGTGCTTCAGCGTCACCCCGTTGAGTGGCGCCTCGCGGACGCAGACCACCAGGGGGCGGCGCTCCTTGAGGGTGACGCTGGCGACCCGCTGCAGCAGGTCCTTGCTCAGGCCGAGCGCGATCCCGGCCACCGCGCCGGTGGTGGCGGGCACCACCAGCATGCCCCTGGCCGGGTAGGAGCCGCTGGACGGGCCGGCCGCGAAGTCCCCGGCCGGCCAGTAGCGGACGTCCTCCAGCCGGGCGGGGTCGAAGGCGCGGTCGTCGGTGGCCAGCCAGGCGGCGAGGTCGGTGCGCCAGTGCGCGTCACGGAAGGAGATGCCGGTCTCGTCCAGGATGGTGAGCCGCGCGGCCCGACTGACGATCAGGTCCACCGGCTCCCCGGCCGCGAGCAGCGCCCGGATCACGGAGGCGGCGTACGGCGTGCCCGACGCGCCGGAGACTCCTACGACCCAGGGCTGGCGCACCGGCTGCTTCGCATTGTCCATGTGCCCAGTCTCGCCGCTCCCGCACTCCGCGGAACCCCGGGGCCGGCCCCTGGGAGGATGGGCGGCATGGCAGCGACCCTCGTCGACCTCACCCATCAGGTGACCACCGCGATGCCGGTCTACCCCGGCGATCCGGCCGTCGTCCTGGAGCCCGCGCTCACCACCGCCACCGCCGGGGTGAACGTGCTCGCCCTGCACCTCGGCTCGCAGTCCGGCACCCACGTGGACGCGCCGTACCACGTGGACGTCACCTGGCCCACGCTCGACGGCCTGCCGCTGGAGCGGTTCACCGGCCCGGCGGTGGTCGCCGACCTGCGCGGCCTGGAGCCGCGGACGGAGGTGACGCCCGGACTGCTCGCCCCCGCGCTGGAGCAGGCCGGGCCGGGCACCGTCCTGCTGCTGGCCACCGGCTGGGCCCGGCACTGGGGCACCGACGCCTACCTCGCCCACCCCAGCCTGACCGCCGACGCGGCGGAGGCGATCGTCGCCGCCGGGGTGCGGACGGTCGGGGTGGACGCGCTGAGCGTCGACCCCACCCCCGATCCGGGCCCGGGCGACCCGGCGGTGGCCGCGCTGCTGGCCGACCTGACCGACGAGCACGACCAGCCGACCGCCGGGGAGCCCACGCTGGCCGCCCACCGGGTGCTGCTCGGCGCGCCCGGCGGCGGGGTGATCGCCGAGAACCTGACCGACCTGCGGGTGCTGCTCGACGCCCAGCGGGCCGGGCGGCCGGTCGAGGTGTCGCTGTTCCCGCTGCGGCTGGTCGCCGCCGACGGCGCGCCGGTGCGGGCGGTGGCGCGGGTGGGTTGAGCGGCTTGCGCGGGCCGGGTGGAGCGGTTGTGGAGACCGGCTCGATCCGGCCGCCCGCACCGGACTTGGTCTAGACCATCCCCGGCGGCCGCCGCTACGCTTTGCCGCCATGGCAGAGATCATCGGAGTGGTCGAGCAGCTCTGGCGCTACCCCGTGAAGTCCACCGGCGGCGAGCGGCTCGACTCCGTCGAGGTGGACGGGCGCGGCCTGGCCGGCGACCGCCTGTACGCCGTGCGCGACGGCGCCGGCAGACTCGGCTCCGGCAAGAACACCCGGCGCTTCCGCCGGATGGACGGCCTGCTCCGCCTCTCCGCCCGGCTCGGCCACCGGCTCGACGGCCCCGAACTCTTCGACCCGCTCGGCCGGCCGGTCGCCGATCCGACCGCCTTCCTGCGCGCCTACCTCCAGCGCCCGGACGTCGTGCTCGCCCGCGAGGACGCCGTCTCCCACTTCGACCAGCTCCCGGTCAGCGTGCTCACCACCGCCACCCTCGACTGGGTGCGCGGGGCCGCCCCGGACGCCGTGGTGGACGAACGCCGGTTCCGCCCCAACATCGTGCTGCGCACCCCGCCCGGCACCCCGCCCTTCGTCGAGGACACCTGGTTCGGCCGGGAGGGGCGCGGCGGCGCCCGGTCCGGCGCCCGGCTGGCCTTCGTCCGGGCCGGCGAGCGCTGCGCGATGACCACCGCGGCCCAGCCCGGGCTGCCGCACGCACCCGAGATCCTCAAGGTCATCACCCGGGCCCACGCCGGCCGGCTCGACGCCCTCGCCGAGGTGGCCCGCCCGGGGCGCCTCGCCGTCGGTGACGCCATGTCGCTGCACTGAAGTCCGGCCGCCCCCGCCGCGCTCCTCCGCCGCGCTCCTCCGCCGAACCGGACGTGCGGCCGGAAAACTACACTGTCGGCTCGGCCGTCCCGCACGGCCGCGCTGACGGGGGGTCATGACGCATGTGGTCGACGATGTCCAACGCCGGTCTACCGGCGGCCGACCGGTTCGAGTGGTTCACCGACATGGTCGCCCGCGATCTGGTCCCGGTGACGGTCACCAGCCCGAAGGCCGCCGACTTCCGCGCGGACGCCGGCGTCCTGGACCTCGGCCCGGTCAGGGTGTCGGCCCACGCCCACCCGCCGCTGCGCTCGCGCCGGCCGCCGGCCCTGACCCGGCGCAGCGACCCCGAGCAGTACCAGCTGGCCCTGGTCAACGGCGAGAACCCGATGTGGATCTCGCAGCGCGGCCACGACTCCGGACCGGTCACCGGCGAGCTGGTGCTCTGGGACACCTCCCGGCCGTTCGAGGCCGGGACGAGGGACGAGCGCGGGACCAGTCGCGCCCTCGTCCTGCACATCCCCAGGGCGGCGCTGCCGGTCCACGCCGACAAGATCGACCGCCTGCTCGCCCGGCGGATCCCCGCCCGGCACGGGACGGGGGCCATCCTGGCCCGCTTCCTCACCTCCCTGGGCGACCACGCCGCCGAGTGCGGACCGGACGAGCTGGAGCAGTTGGGACGGATCGCCCGGGACCTGGCCGCCGTCTGCCTGGCCGAGCACGCCGACGCCACCCGTGAGGTCGACGCCGAAGCCCGCTCACGCGCCCTGCTGGAGCGGATCAAGACGTTCATCGAGCACAACCTCGACGATCCCGGCCTGGCGCCCGGGGCGATCGCCGCACGCCACCACATCTCCGTGCGCTCGCTGCACCTGCTGTTCCAGGGCGAGCAGGAGAGCGTCGGCCGACTGATCCGCCGGCGCCGCCTCGAACGCTGCCGCGCCGACCTCGCCCGGCCGGAGCTGGCCCACCACCCCGTGCACGCCATCGCCTCCCGCTGGGGCTTCAGCAGCGCGGCGGTCTTCAGCCGGGCCTTCCGCGAGGCGTACGGGCTGACGCCCCGCGAACACCGCCGCCAAACCTCGGAAGGCGCCTCCCGCGCGGATCGTCAAGGAAGCCTGCGCACCGGGCAAAGCCCGCCGGACGGTTCGCTCCTAGCGTGGTTGAACAGATCACCGGGCGACTGACGCCCGACCGACCTTCAGGGGGAGCCTTGATACTGAAGCGAACCGGCGGCCTGGCCCTTGCCATGGGCCTCGCCTTCGGCACCGCCCTCGTCGCGGCGCCGAACGCGTCCGCGCTCAGCGGCATCCGCGGGTGTTCGTACTCCAACAGCGAGGCCACCGTCTCGTACGGGGCCCAGGGCCCCGTCGTCAGCCAGATCCAGTGCGAGCTCAACCGCGCCATGGCCCCGTGGGAGTTCCCGAGCCTCACCGTCGACGGCCACTGGGGCCCGGCAACCGATCAGCGGGTGCGCAAGTTCCAGAGTTGCGCGGGGCTAAGCACCGTCGACGGCATCGTCGGCCCGGAGACCTGGAAGTGGCTCAACTACTGGGCCGTCAACGATCAGTACGAGCCGAGCCACGACTGCTGACCGGCCGGCAGGAGATCGGCGGCCCCGGGCCGCCGCCCGGTCGCCCGCGCACGGGGGTCGTGGGCGGCCGGTCATCGGCCGGTCAGCGGGCCGGGAGCAGGCAGAACGGGTGCCCGGCCGGGTCGGCGTAGATCCGCCAGCCGCCGGCGTCGGACAGCCGGGTGGCGCCGAGCGCGAGCACCTCGCGCTCGGCGGCGTCGAGGTCCGCCACGTCGACGTCCAGGTGCAGCTGCTGCGGGTGCGCCGCGTCCGGCCACCGCGGCGGGCGGTGGTCCTCGACGCGCTGGAAGCAGAGGACCAGCCCGCTCGCCGTGTGCAGCGTCGACCACCCCTCGCCCAGCCCCCACCGCCGGTCCGGGCGGTCCACCTCCCCGCCCAGCAGTGCCGCGTAGAACCGCGCGAGCACGGCCGGCTCCGGACAGTCGAGGACGATGCACTGCAGCGCGCCGATCACGTTCGTCGTCCCTCCCGAGGGTCTGGTCTGCCGTCATTCTCGGCCATCGGCTGCTGGACAGCGGGCGCGGGGGCTGCTGACGCCCGGGGAGCTGATGGAGCTCGCCGACCAGGGGGTCGTGGTGCTGGATCCGTGTTCGGTGATCGTCTCGCGGCGGGTCCGGCTGCATCCCGGGAACGTGCTCTACCCCGGTGTGATCATCGAGTGCGACGAGCACAGCGGTTGCCTGGTCCGGCAGGGGAACGTGCTGCACGGCGGCACCCGGATCGCCGCGACCGGCGGCGGGACCATCGCCATCGGTGAACGCTCGGTGATCGGCGAGGGCGGCGCGCAGATCAAGGCGGCCGGCACCGACACCGTCGAGGTCGGCGACGAGACCCGGCTCGCCGACGGCGCCGAGGTGACGGGCTCCAGCCGGCTCGGCTCCGGCGCCCAGGTGCTCGGGCCGGTCTCCGCCCGCTCGGTCACCCTGGCCGCCGGCCGCCCGCACACCTACCCGGACCCGGACGCCCGCGGCGGCGTCCTCAAGGGCTTCGGCCGGGCCCAGGGCATCCGCGTCGGCGTGGGCGAAGTCGTCAACGGCTGCGGCGACTTCCGCGACACCCCGGTCGAGCGGCAGCGGACGTACCACCCGGACGCCCCACGGCTCGACGCGGCGGCTCACCCGGCCGGGTGAACGTCCTGTCCGGGAGCGGGAATCTGCGGCAGGCTCATCCCCGCGACTGACGCACCGTCAGCCAGCAGGATGATTCGACGGAGGCTCCCATGACGTCCACCCCGGACGACCGCAAGTACACCAAGGACCACGAGTGGGCCCTGCCCGTGGGGCAGGACCGGGTGCGCATCGGCATCACGGACTTCGCCCAGAAGCAGCTCGGGGACATCGTCTTCGTCGAACTGCCGGAGGTGGGTCGCAAGCTCGACACGGGCGAGCCGTTCGGCACCGTGGAGTCGGTGAAGTCGGTGAGCGAGCTCTTCATGCCGCTCGCCGGGTCGGTCGCCGCGGTGAACGACGAGCTGACCAGCGGCGGCGTCCCCGAGGACATCAATCACGACCCGTACGGCGACGGCTGGCTGATCGAGATCACGATCACGACCCCCTCCGAGCTGAACGGCCTGCTCACGGCGGCCCAGTACGACGCTTACCTCAACAGCTAGCGGCCACGGCGGCCACGAGGCGCTGCAGGCCTTCCGGGCTGTGCCCGAGGAACAGGTTCGGCTCGATGAGCTCCAGTTCCATCACCGCGGGCTCCCTGGCCTGGTCCAGCGCCAGGTCCACCCTGGCGAACAGCAGCTCCGGGGAGGACGGGGCTGCCGCCAGGGCCGCCCGGGCGGTCCGGAGCTCCGCCTCCGTCGGCCGGTAGGAGGCGACGTCGGGGTGCGGCATCCGGCAGTTGTCGATCACTCCGGGCTCGGTCAGCACCGGCCCCTTGCGGATCGCGTGGCTGAAGGCGCCGCCGATGAAGACCAGCGCCCGCTCGCCCTCCTCCACCAGGGGCAGGTACGGCTGGACCATGACCGTGCGGCCCTGGTCCAGCAGCATCCGGGCGTGGCGGGCGGCGTCCGCGGCCCGGCCGGGCTCGTAGCGCGCGGTGTCCCGGGCCCCGGCGGAGACCGCGGGCTTGACCACCACGCCGTCCGCGTCATCGAAGTCGCTCTCTCCGTAGGGCGTTCCCGGGTCGACGATCCGGGTCGGCACGACGGGGACGCCGCGCCCGGCCAGTTCCAGCAGGTAGCGCTTGTCGGCGTTCCAGCGCACCACCGGCGCCGGGTTCCGGAGCCGGGTGGCGCGGGCCGTCGCATCGGCCCAGGCCAGGAACTCGCCGAGCCGCTCCGCGTAGTCCCAGGTCGACCGGATCACCGCCAGGTCGAACCGTTCCCACCCCGGCACGTCGGCGTCCCAGGCCACCGGATCCGCCGCCAGGCCGTCGGCCCGCAGCGCGTCGACGAGCAGCGGGAGGTCGGAGTCGAGCTCCGCGCCGGCGAGACTGGTCACCACCGCGATCCTGGCTGCCCCCATGGAACTCTCCTGTCACAAAAGGCCGGTGGGCCCTCAGTGTAGGGACGATCGGGCCCGGGGCCACCTATGCTGGCCGACGTGATCGCGATCAGGCTGGAGCGGCTGCGGGCCGACCATGCGGACGCCGTGCTGGCGTTCGAGCGGGCGAACCGGGAGTACTTCGCCCGGTCGGTGCCGGACCGCGGGGACGCGTACTTCCACCGGTTCGCCGAGCGGCACGCCGCGCTGCTCGCCGAACAGGACGCCGGCATCTGCCACTTCCACCTCGTCGTGGACGAGGGCGGGGCGCTGCTCGGCCGGGTGAACCTGGTGGACGTCGAGCACGGCGAGGCCGAACTCGGCTACCGCATCGGCGAGCGGGCCGCCGGCCGGGGCGTGGCGACGGCCGCGGTGCTGGAGGTCTGCCGGCTGGCGGCGGCCGAGTACGGGCTGTCCGCGCTCACGGCGCGGACCACGCTGGACAACGCGGCCTCCATGGCCGTGCTGCGCCGCACCGGCTTCGCCGCCGTCGGGGAGATCGCCATCGGCGACCGCCCGGGTGTCCGGTTCCGGCGCGGCCTGACCGGCTGAGCCTCTCAGCCGAGGGTGCGGGTGCGCTCCACCACGGCGGCCGGCGCCTTGGCCAGCGAGCCGGAGTCGAACGGCGGCTGCGGGTCGTACTCGGTGCAGAGCTGGATCGCCTGGGCGGTGACGTCGTCGGTGAGCAGGGCGGCGAGCCGGACGGCCATGTCGATGCCGGACGACACCCCGGCCGAGGTGATGATCCGCTCGTCCTCGTGCCGGACGACGCGCTCGGCGGTGTAGGTGGCGCCGTGGCTCTCCAGGGCGTCGGCGGCGCCCCAGTGGGTGGTGGCGGTGAGCCCCTTGAGCAGGCCGGCGGCAGCGAGCACGAGGGAGCCGGTGCAGACCGAGACGGTGAACCGGGTGGTGGCGTGCACGGCCCGCACCCAGTCGAGGAAGTCCGGGTCGGCCACCAGGGCGTCGGTGCCGTGCCCGCCGGGCACGAGCAGCACGTCGCAGGCGTCCACCTCCGAGTACCTGGTCGGCACCTCCACCGTGAGCGCGCCCAGCGCATCGGTGACCCGGCCCGGTTCGGGAGCGACGAAGCGCACCCGCGCGCCCGGCACGTACCCGAGGATCTCGTACGGGCCGACGGCGTCCAGGGGCTCGAAGCGGTCGAAGAGCGGGATCACGATGTCCATGCCCCGGAGCCTAGAGGCGAGTTGAGCGACTCGCCCGGGCCGACGGGGAAGTTCACGGGATCGGGTGGCGTCCCCCGCCACCGGGAATACGGGCGTCTCAGCCCAGGGCCGGGGCGGCTCCCTCGGCGAAGCGGCGGCCGCGCAGGGCGAGGCGGGCGCGGGCGGCTCCGGCGGCGGTCGCCTCGTGGCCGCCGCCGACCGTGAGCGGTCGCGGTGCCAGGCCCGCGCAGGCGCGGCAGATGCCCGGGTGGGACACCGGATCGTGGCACCTGCCGCATTCGGCGTACCGGGCGGGCGGCGTACCGGGGGTCCCTCGTTCGGGCGGCATCTTCCGCTCCAGGCGGCTGCGGAGCACGCCCACCGGGGATTGCACGGTCGCCGGCAGGTCGGACACCAGGGCCCGGGCCAACTCCGCCTCGGTGGTGCCGCGTCGCAGCCACTCGGCGACGAGCGGCGCGAGGGCGAGCGCCTCGCGCTCGCCCAGCCACAGGCGCGGCTCCGGCCGGATCGCCCGGTACAGCGCGGCGACCGAGGCGCGGGTCTGCTCGTCGGGCAACTCGGCCGGGAGGGTGGGTGCTTGTTCCCGTTCCTTTACGGGAGGGCCGACACGGCCACCGGCCTTCGCCCCACCGGCGACCGGACGGGCGGTACACGGCGCCGCCGCGAGCTGCGGGGTGTCGTAGACGTGCGCCTGCGAACGCACGGTCCCGTCCGGCATCCGCACCCGGTCCACGCGGTAATACCCGGCCGCCGTCAGCTCCTTGAGCGCCCGTCGGACGGTGCCGCGCCCCTGCGGGCTGGCGTCGGCCATCTGCCGTCCGTCCTCGCGCCAGCCGTCGGGCCGGGAGAGCAGGTCGACGAGAAGGCCTCGGGCGGTGTAGCTGAGCCGGCGGTCCTGCAACAGACCGTTCGGCAGCACGGTGAAAGAGCGCGCATGCGCGCTACGATGAATCTGCATCTGGAGTTGCTGCTCCTGGTGCCAGACCCCGGGGTGTTGCTGCACCGCTGGGGTCTTCCTCTTTTCGGCTGACGTCGCGGACGGTAACACGCCGCTGACGCAGCGCGGTAGTCGGTCTGCGAAACAGTCAACTCCTCGCCGGAATGGGCAGATTGTGACCACGAACGGTCCAGTGGACCTCGTCCGCCTCGCCGACGACGAGAACAGCGTCGTCGTCCGCGTGACCGGGCCGACGACCACCAACGGCCCCTTCTGGGACGGCTGTTTCGAGGCGGACATCACCGTGGCCAGCGAGTTCGCGAACGGCCGCCTCCGCGAGGTCTACCTGCTCCCCGAGGACCTGGACGACTGGGCGCAGGCCCTCGACCGGCTCGCCGCCGGCGAGCCGGTCGACTGGATGGACGACGGCCGCAACCCGGAGATCCGGATCACCCCGCGGGGCACCTACGGCACCCCGCACGGCCCCCTCAACGCGATCGAAGTGACGGTCCGGGACGCGGCGGCGTCGCTCACCTCGACCACCGTGCTGGTACGCCTGCCCGACGACTGGATCGACGCCCAGCGCCGGCAACTCGCCCACGTCCGCTCGACCTGGCCGTTCGAGCCGCACTGACGGACGAGGCCGGGACAAGACGCCGCCACACCCACCGGGGAAGGATCGAGAGCTCTTGACCGAATACACACTGCGCCCGGTCGGACGCGTCGAGTCGACGCTGACCGAGCGGGCGGCGGCACCCCGGCAGCCCGACGAGGGCGCTCCCGACGCCTGGCTCGCCTTCGACGACCGGTACGCCCCGGCCCTGGACGGCCTGACCCCGGGCACCGACGTCCTGCTGCTCACCTGGCTCGACCGCGCCGACCGCCACACGCTCACCGTTCGCCCGCGCGGCGACACCGGTCGTCCGCTCACCGGCGTCTTCGCCACCCGCGCACCCGACCGCCCCAACCCGATCGGGCTGCACACCGTCCACATCCTCGCCGTCGCCGGCACGCGCGTCCACGTCCGCAATCTCGAAGCGCTCGCCGGGACCCCGGTCCTGGACATCAAGCCCCTCCTCACCCCGGACCGCTGACAGCCCGGGGCGGGCGGGACCGGCGGGTCGGAGTCAGCGCAGGGCGTCGAGTTCGGCGGTGATGGCGGCGCGGATCGCGTCGTGCCGCGGGCCGAGGGCGTACCGCTCGTCGCGCCAGTGGTCGGGCGGGTAGAGCCAGACGGGCTTGCGCACCAGGTGCTCCGGCTCCCAGTCGAAGCGGGGCCAGACGTGGGCGTGCAGGAAGGCGTCCTGGTTGCCGAGGATCTCCAGGTTCACCCGCCGGAACGCCGGATCGGCGGCCCGGCAGGCGCGTTCGACCGCCTCGCCGAGCCGGTCCATGTCCGCGAGGTACGCGAGCCGGCGCGGCCGGGGGAGGTCGGACAGCCGCTCGACGCCCGGCTCGTCGGTGAGCAGGATCGAGTACCCGGGCAGGAACTGCACGTCCCCGATCACGGCGAACCCGGCGTCGAGCCGGCGCATGACGGTGGGGTTCTCATCCCGGAGCGCGCTGCCGATCCGGTCGGAGCGGAAGTCGGTGGCCTTGTCTATCATGCGCCGATGCTAGGACCTGCGCCGGGGCCCGCGCCGGGCCGGGCCGGGTGCTCAGGCGGTCAGCGCCGCGAACTCCGCGTTCGCCCGCTCGGCGACCAGGGCGAGGACGCGGCCGGCGGCGGCCAGGTCCTCCGCGGGAATCCCGCCCCAGACGCGGGCGGTGACGGGAGCGGTGTCCGCGGCGACGGCGGCCAGCAGCTCGCTCCCCGCGTCCGTGGGGAGCAGGTGCGCGCCGTCGGCGACGAGCAGCCCCTGGGCCAGCAGCTCGTCGAGCGTGGCGCGGATGTCGGCCCGATCGGCCTTGAGGGAGCCCCGGACCTGGTCGACGAGCTCGTCCGGCGTCCGCGGCGCGTCGGCGGTGATGGCGGCGCGCAGGGCGATCTGCTGCTGGAACGTGACGCCGTGCCGGGCCAGGACGAGCTCCAGGACGCCGCGGGCGGCGTAGTGGGCCAGGCCGAGGAGGCGGGCGTCGGCAACGGGTGCGGTGGTGGTCATGGTGTTGTCTCCTGCGTGCTCTCGTCGTTCGGTACGGATGGAGCGAGACGTGCGTCGAGCAGGGTCCTCAGCTCGTCGGTGAACGCCCGCGTCCGCGGGGCGTCGAGGCCACCGAGCGGCTCCAGCAACTGCTGGTGCAGGTCCTGGACCACCGCGATGGCCTGCCGCGTGACGGTCTCGCCCTGCTCGGTGAGGGCGAGCTGCACGGCACGCGGGTCGCGGGGATCGCGGGTGCGCTCGATCAGGCCGGCCGACTCCAGGGCCCGCGCCAGCTTGGAGACGTACAGCGCCTCCAGGCCGGTGTGGTCGGCGAGGCGGCGCTGACTCGGCCGCTCGCCGGCGCGCTGCATGCCGTGCAGCGACGCGACCAGTGAGTACTGCGCGTGGGTGAGGCCCAGCGGAGCCACCGCCCGATCGACCGCGACGCGCCACTTGTTGGCGAGCCGCCACACCAGGAAGCCGGGCGTGGGACCCGGTGAACCCTTGCTCATGCGAATAGAGTACATGGACATTATGTCCATGGCTACTATTCCGACTACGAGTAGCCTGAGACGAGTGTCTTAAACGGTCGTCTTGCACATTCGTCCAATCACTCCTAGAGTTGTCCCCGTCAACCACACCAGGGGGTTTCCGCAATGAACGACATGACCGCGACCGACACCGGCGCCACCCGCTCCGAGCTGTTCATCGACGGGCGCCGGCTCTCCTACCTCGACTTCGGCGGCACCGGCCGGCCGCTGGTCGCACTGCACGGGCACCTCTCCGAGGGCGCCACCTTCGCCCACCTCGCCCGGGCACTCGGCCCCGAGTGGCGCGTGATCGCCCCGGACCAGCGCGGCCAGGGCGAGTCCGACCGGGCCGCCGACTACGCGCGGGAGGGCTACCTCTCCGACCTCGAAGCCCTCCTGGACCACCTGCAGTTGGACCAGGTCGTGCTGCTCGGCCACTCCCTCGGCGCCATCAACGCCTACCAGTTCGCCGCCCGCCACCCCCAGCGGGTCAGCGCCCTGGTCAACGCCGAGGGCGCCGCCGCGCTCGGCCTGGACGGATCGAACCCGTTCGGCTTCCTGCTGAACCTGCCGTACGACGCCCCCACCCGCGAGGCACTGATCGCCGGCCTGGGCCCGGCCGCGCCCTACTTCTCCGACCGGCTGCGGGAGAACCCGGACGGCAGCTGGCGGCTGCCCTTCCACCCGCAGGAGATGTACCGGTCCGAGGACCAGGTGCACGGCGACCACTGGGCCGACTGGACGGCCACCGGCTGCCCGGCCCTCCTGGTCCACGGCACCAAGGGCGTCATCCCGCCGGAGCAGGTCCGTGACATGGTCGAGCGCCGCCCCGGCACCACCGCCGCCGAACTGGACGCCGACCACCTCGTCCACACCGCCGCCCCCGACGCATTCGCCACCGCCGTCCGCGAGTTCCTCGCGGCAGTCTGAGCGGGGCCGGGCGACGAAGCCCGGCGACCGCGCCGACGCGTGGCGCATATTGCAGTATGCTCGCCCCATGGGAGCCACTACCCGCATCACGGTCACCCTGCCGACGGAGCAGGTCGCGGAGCTCAAGAAGCTCACGGACAATGTCTCCGGCTACGTCGCCGAAGCGGTGGCCCGGCAGATCAGGAACCAGCTGCTCGGTGAGGATCTCCGCCGCTACCAGGAGGAGCACGGAGCTTTCACCGAGGAAGAGCTCGCCCAGGCCCGCGCAGAGATCTTCGGATCGGAAGGCCCGGGACGCCCGGCGAACGCCGCGTGACCGAGCGATTCGAGACCCTGGTCCTGGACTCCCAGGGGCTGTCCACCTGGATCGCGCAGGATCGGCACACACTGGCCAAGCTCCAGGTGTTCCAGGCCATGGCCGCCGACTTCGTCGTCTGCGCCAACACCATCGTCGAAGTCATGCACGCCCGCGTGAACCTGGCCCGCCTGAACTGGGCGCTGTCCCGAGTCAAGGTCGAGGCGGTCACCGAAGACACCGCCAAGGCTGCAGCAGACCTCCTGAAGCGCGTCGGCCTGCACGGGCACGAGTACGCAATCGACGCGACCGTCGCCGTGACGGCACTGAGGCAGCCGGGGCCAGTGGCCATGCTCACCTCGGACATCGATGACATGGCCAGACTCTGCGAGGGCCGGGTGCGCCTCATCGCCACCTGAAAGCCGAAGGCCGCCTCCCGGCTGACCGGGAGGCGGCCTCACGTCGAATGGTGCGTCAGGCGGTACCGAACTCGCCGTTGACGGTGGCGGTCACGAAGGCCTGCCAGGCATCCGGAGTGAAACGGAGACGCGGGCCCTCGGGGTCCTTCGAGTCACGGACCGAACCCGGGCGGGCGTCGTCCACCTCGATGCAGTTGTCGTTTGCGTTGCCGCTGCTGTAACTGCTCTTGCGCCACTGCTCAGTTCGATGCATCCGCGTAGTCCTCAGCTGCCGATTCGATCATGGCTCGGGACGCCTCCGGCGGCAATGCGGCGGCCCTGGCCAGATCGTAGGCCAGCGAGCACTGGTCGACGAGCGCCGGGTCGTCGATCAAGTTCCCCGTGTACAGCCCATCAACATAGGCCGTGGGCGGCGCGTCCTCGAAGGTCATCAGGCAGAGCGAACCAACCAACAGCGCATGCGCGCCGGCGGAGTAGGGCACGACTTGAATGAGCACCTTCCGGTCTTGGATCAGCTCGACCAGATGGCTCATCTGTCGCACCATCACGGAGGCCCCACCGACAGGCCTCCGCAACACCGCCTCATCAAGGATCACCCAGTACAGCGGGGCGTTCGGCCGGTTCAGGAGCTCGTACCGAGCGATCCGGGCCGCGACCATCTCCTCGTTGTCGGCAGCCTTCCGAAGCGGCTGCGCCGCCTCGAAGAGCGCACGCGCATAGTCAGGCGCCTGCAGCAGCCCCGGCACCAGAAGCGGTGAGAACTCGCTGATGGTCAGCGCCATCGACTGCAGCTCGACAGCATGAGCGAAGTAGTCGGCGTACCGCGACGACTTCCGCACCATCTCGTACACCCGCAGGAAGTGCCCGTCCGTCTTGAGTACTTGGTCCAGCCGCTTCGACAGGTCCTCCTGCGGCTTCCGCACCGCCACTTCCATCTGCCCGATGTAGCCGCCCGAACAGAAGACCAGCTGCCCCAGGGCCTCCTGACTCAGTCCTGCCAACTCTCGGAGGCGCCGCAGCTCCGCGCCGTAGTACGCGCGGGGCGAGTGCGAGGGGTCGTGCTCGACAGCCATGCCATGCTCCTTCAAGGAACCGGTGTTTGGGCTTCAGGCCGCCCACGGTAGCCAGCCTCCGCGAACCTCGGAACCCAAACGGCGATAGTGGGCTTGTCCCACTATCGCCGTGACCCGGATCACATCCGCACCGCCGATGAGTTCCGTTCACGCGCCCGGTCTTACTGGCATGACCAACACGCTCCCCCCGCTGACCGCCTCCACCCCCGCGACCCGCACGCTCCTCGCCGCAGGCGCCGTCGCCGGACCGCTGTTCCTCGCCGTCGGCATCGCCCAGGGCCTCACCCGCGAGGGCTTCGACTTCTCCCGCAATGCGATCAGCCAACTCGCGCTCGGCGACGCGGGCTGGATCCAGACCGCGAACTTCCTGCTCGCCGGCGTCCTCACGATCGCCGGTGCGGCCGGCCTCCGCCAGGCCCTGCGCAACACCCACGGCGGCACCTGGGCGCCGCGCCTGATCGCGGTGTTCGGCGCGACCTTCCTGCTCAGCGCCGCGTTCGAGGCCGACCCCGGGGCCGGCTTCCCGGTCGGCGCGCCCGAGGGGCGGGTGACCGAGCTGAGTGCCCACGGCACCGTCCACATGATCGGCGGCTCGGTCGGCTACCTCGCGCTCTGCGCCGCGTTCCTCGTTCTGGCCCGCCACTTCGCCGCCACCGGCCGGCGCGGCTGGGCGCTCGCCTCCCGCCTGATGCCCGTCGGCGTGCTGGCCGGCTTCGTCGGCTCCGGCGCCACCGTCCTGGCCTTCACCGCGGGCGCCGCGCTCGGGCTCGGCTGGCTGAGCACTCTCGCCGTCCGGCTCTCCGCGTGAGAATCACCCCCGGCACGATCGAACTGACGAAACGACAGGAGAGCACCACCATGAGCACCGACGCCGTCAAGGGCCCCGCCAGCTACTTCCCCTCCATCGAGCAGAAGTACGGCCACCCGATCGCGCACTGGAAGGAGCTGATCCGCTCCTCCCCGCTGGCCAAGCACATGGAGCTCGTGGCCTGGCTCAAGGCCGAGCACGGCCTCGGCCACGGGCACGCGAACGCCCTCGTCAAGCACACGCTCGACGAGGGCGCCAAGTAGCCGCGCAGGAGCTGGCGTCAGATCCCGAGGCCGCGCACGACCAGGTCCACCAGCGCGAAGAAGAACAGCGAGATCCCGACGAACCCGTTCGTCTGGAAGAACGCCCGGTTCAGCTTCGACAGGTCGCCCGGCTTCACGATGGTGTGCTCGTACACGAAGGCGCCGGCCACCACCGCGAGGCCGAGCCAGAACGCCGCCCCGGCGTCGGTCAGCACCGCGTACCAGCCGAGCAGCAGCGTGGTCAGCACGTGGCAGACGCGTGCACCCCACACCGCCGCCGGGACGCCGAACCGGGCCGGCACCGAGCGCACCCCGCCCTCGCGGTCGGACTCGACGTCCTGGCAGGCGTAGATCAGGTCGAAGCCGCCGATCCAGATGCCGACCGCCGCGCCGAGCACCACGGCCTCCCAGGACCAGGAGCCGGTGACCGCCAGCCAGGCACCGACCGGGCCCATCGCCTGGGCGAGGCCGAGGATCGCCTGCGGGAAGTCGGTGAACCGCTTGCCGTAGGGGTAGACGACCATCGGCACGACGGCCACCGGGGCCAGCGCCAGGCACAGCGGGTTCAGCAGGGCGGCGGCGCCGAGGAAGACCACCAGCGCGATCGCCGAGCCGACGTACGCGGTCTTCACCGACACCGCGCCGGTGACGAGTTCGCGTCCCGCGGTGCGCGGGTTCCGGGCGTCGATCTCGCGGTCGATGATCCGGTTGGCGGCCATCGCGAAGGTCCGCAGGCCGACCATGCAGACGGTGACGATGAACAGCTCGCCCCAGTGCACCCGCTCGTCGGCGAGGAACATCGCCGTGAGTGCGGCGATGTAGGCGAAGGGCAGGGCGAAGATCGAGTGCTCGATCATCACCAGCCGCAGGAACGCCTTGACCTTGCCCGGCGGGACCTCCGGTAGCGCGGCGGCGGTACTCATCAGAGCCCGTACTCCTTCCAGCGGCGGTCCACCAGGGCGGCCGTGGCCGGGTCGGAGGAGACCATCTCGGGCCAGCCGCCGTCCCGGGTGTAGCCCTCCTCGGGCAGCTTGCGGGTCGCGTCGATGCCCGCCTTGCCGCCCCAGAACTGCTGGTAGGAGGCGTGGTCGAGGTGGTCGACCGGGCCCTCGACGACGGTGAGGTCGCGGCTGTAGTCGACGTTGCCGAAGGCGCGCCAGGCCACTTCCTGGTAGTCGTGGACGTCGCAGTCGGAGTCCACCACGATGATCAGCTTGGTCAGCGACATCATGTGGGCGCCCCAGATGGCGTGCATCGTCTTCTGGGCGTGCTTGGGGTACTTCTTGTCGATCGAGACGATCACGCAGTTGTGGAAGCCGCCGGCCTCGGGCAGGTCGTAGTCGACGATGTCCGGGATGATGACCTTCAGCAGCGGCAGGAAGAACCGCTCGGTGAACTTGCCCAGCGGGCCGTCCTCCGTCGGCGGGCGGCCGACCACGATGGACTGCAGGATCGGACGGCGGCGCATCGTCACGCAGTCGATCGTCAGCGCCGGGAACGGCTCCTGCGGCGTGTAGAAGCCGGTGTGGTCGCCGAACGGGCCCTCGGGCAGCATCTCGCCGGGCTCCAGCCAGCCTTCGAGCACCACCTCGGCGTCGGCCGGGACCTGCAGCGGCACCGTCTTGCAGTCGACCATCTTCACCCGCTCGCCCGCCACGAAGCCGGCGAACAGGTACTCGTCGATGTCACCGGGCAGCGGCGCGGTGGCGGCGTAGGTGACGGCCGGCGGGCAGCCGAAGGCGATCGCGACCGGCAGGCGCTCACCGCGCCTGGCCGCCACGGCGGCGTGGTTGCGGCTGTCCTTGTGGATCTGCCAGTGCATGCCGATGGTGCGCCGGTCGTGCCGCTGGAGCCGGTAGAGGCCCAGGTTGCGGATGCCGGTGTCCGGGTCCTTGGTGTGGGTGAGACCCAGGTTGAAGAAGGAGCCGCCGTCCAGCGGCCAGGTGAAGAGGGCGGGCAGCTCGTCCAGGTTGACGTCGTCGCCGGTGAGCACGACCTCGTGCACGGGCGCGTCGCCGGACTTCACGTGCTTCGGCGGCACGTGCGCCATCGAGGCGAGCTTGCCGAAGGCGTCCCGGAAGCCGGTGAAGCCCTGCGGCAGCTCCGGCTTCAGCAGGCCGGCGATCTTCTCGGCGATGTCGTCCGGGCCCTTGAGGCCGAGGGCCTTGGCGAGCCGGCGCTCGGTGCCGAAGACGTTCATCGCCAGGGGCATCGACGAGCCCTTGACGTTCTCGAACAACAGGGCCGGGCCCTTGGCCTTCTGCACCCGGTCGACGATCTCGCCGATCTCCAGGTGAGGGTCCACCTCGGCCTTGATGCGCTTGAGGTCGCCCTCGCGGTCGAGGGCCCGCAGAAACGAGCGAAGATCGTCGTATGCCATGCGAGACAGTATCCGCCACCCGATAGCCTGGCCCGTGTCAAGGGCCCCCTTGAAGCCCCCACGCTTCAGGCACCCGGCCCGCCGCCATCGCCGTCGCCGGGGGAGATCGCCGCCGTGCCGAGGATTCTTCTGACCATCGTGCTCCCGCTCATCCTGTGGGTGTGGGCGTTCATCGACTGCCTGACCACGCCCGAGGACGAGGTGAAGCACCTGCCCAAGGTGGTGTGGGTGATCATCGTGCTGCTCTTCCCGCTGGTCGGTTCGATCGCGTGGCTGGTCGCGGGCAAGCAGCGCGGCGCCCTGCGGACCCGCCCGGCGGGGCGCACCACCGGCTACCCGGAGTACGAGCGTCCGCGCGGCGGCCGCCCGCTCGCGCCGGACGACGACCCGGAGTTCCTGGCCTCGTTGAAGAAGGACGACAAGCAGCACGAGGACATGCTCAAGCGGTGGGAGGCCGACCTGCGCCGCCGCGAGGAGGAACTGCGCGGCAGGGACGAGCCGGAGGACGGTCGCAAGAGCTGACCCGCATCCCTCGGACAGCCCACCCGGAGCCCCTCCGGGTGGGCTTCGGCGTTTTTGGCGTATCCCTACGACTGATCAGCTCTCGGAGCGGTTCCGCGCCACCTGCACACCGCGCTGAAGACCGGCTTGAAGGCGGCTAGAGCCGCTCGGCCGCCCGCTTTAGGGGCAGGCTCTGACCTGCAAGTTTCCACCGAAGCAGATCATCCGGAGACATTCGGGCGGAACATTCCGTGTAATCGAACGGCCACGTTCCGCGCATGGCCATCCGGGCCGGTTTCTGTACACCTTCGACATCTAATCGGACGCGACCTTGTACGGATTCGACGCCGAATCCAGCGCGCGGCCCCTCGTACAGTCATAAGTGAAGAAGTGATTCGCAGCCGGGGGCAATGCAGACGTTGGCTGTCGGACAGTTCCCTCACCCTTGGAGTGGTTCGAGATGACGGTTGTGCACGAGGCGCCGGTCGGCGACGAGATCCCGGAGATCCCGGCCGACGCCCGCGGGCGGGTCGCCGAGTTGCACGAGCTGCGCGAACAGGTCCGCCGCGGCCCGAGCGAGAAGGCCACCGAGGCGCAGCACGCCAAGGGCAAGCTGACCGCCCGCGAGCGCATCGAGCTGCTCCTCGACGAGGGCTCGTTCCACGAGGTCGAGCCGCTGCGCCGGCACCGCGCCACCGGCTTCGGCCTGGAGGCCAGGAAGCCGCACACCGACGGCGTCATCGTCGGCTGGGGCACCGTCCACGGCCGCACGGTCTTCACCTACGCCCACGACTTCCGGATCTTCGGCGGCGCACTCGGCGAGGC